>CAVCIJ010000051.1:0-3707 GCA_963601995.1 bacterium
CTTACAACGGAGATCAAATGAGTATGTACGGAGTAAATTCAAGCATTCCAAAAACTCTTGTGCGCTACCTTGTAAATTATTTTGCTGATGAAAATGATGAAAATCACAATAAAAATCTTGCAAAGGTACTTAAAGACATTCTTGCAACTCCAGTAAGCCCTGAACTGATTCCTCCTGAAAACGGAAAAATTTCTCAAAAAACAGAAGAACTTGTAGGTCCTTACGAACTTCACGATTTCTTTTTGTACTATGTTTTAAGATGGGGCTTTTCTCCAAAAAAAATTTATTTTCTTGCATGCCAGGCATTTTTAGGAAAGCAGGCTGACGGCTGTGAGCTTTTTTATACAGAAGAAATTTTATTAAAATGGCTCAAATCATTTTACAAAAGATTTTTTGCCCAGCAATTTAAGCGAAGCTGTATGCCCGACGGCGCAAAAGTTGGAACAGTAAATTTAAGTCCTCGAGGAGACTGGAGAATGCCAAGCGATGCATCTTGTGCTGAATGGCTTAAAGAACTTGACGAAATAAAATTTTAATTTTTTTATTGGGCCATTTTTTTGTGTGCACACAAAAAAACCGGGCTTTTCAGGGTTCCGCGTCAAGCGCTCCAAACGCAGTCTTTCGCCTGCGTTCGCCTTACGGCGCCCTTACAATCCCTTGTCCGGGAAACTCAGGAGAAACTTATGGCTTTAAGCTATCAACACGAATTTCACGCAGGCAATTTTGCCGATCTTCAAAAACATCTTGCACTCACACTGATGCTCAGTTCATTTTGTAAAAAAGAAAAACCTTTTACGGTAATTGATACGCATGCCGGAGCAGGAAGATTTTTTTTAAATGATGCGCGGCTTGAAAAAACAGAAGAAGCAAAAGCCGGCATAAAAAAACTTATGGCGTTTTATGAAGATCCTGCAATTCCAATGTCCTGCGGATTAAAAAAATATCTTTCAATCGAAAAACCTTATTTTGACAAAAATCTCTACGCCGGAAGTCCGGAAATTGAAAGAATTTTTTTGCGTGAAAAAGATAAAATTTTTTTGGTTGAAAAACATCCGCAGGCATTTAAAAATCTTGAAGAAAATTTAAAGTTACAGATTGAAAGTGCAGAAGGCAAAAAAAACTGCTTATCGCGCCCGTCAGTTTACCAGGAAGACAGCTACAAAGCACTTAATTTTCTTACTCCGCCACTAATAAAACGCGGATTTATTATCTGCGATCCAAGTTATGAAGATTTGTCTGACTATCAGCAGGTTGCAAAAAGTCTTTCACAGGCACATAAAAAGTGGAACACAGCGTCAATTCTTTTGTGGTATCCGCTTCTAACTCATAAAAAAAATGAAACTGAACAAATGCTCTCATCTCTTGAAGATTTTGCAAAAATAGGAAATATGCCGGTTGAAACTTTGCGTGTTGAAATGATTGTAAAAAATCCTAACGAACTTGAAGAAGATTCCTCATCATCAGAAAAGAAAAGCAGGTTTTATGGAAGCGGAATTTTTGTAATGAATCCGCCCTGGAAATTTCAGGAAGAGCTTGAAGAAGGTACAAGGCAGATTCAAAAACTTTTAAGTTTGATTTAAAAGTTTATCGTTTTTTATTTTCGCATTCGTGATATTTTCTTCCGTAAAAAGGCGGAAAATCTTTAGGAGGCTTTTTCTTCGCAATTTCTGGCGGATTTTTAGGAAATTTCTCTCTTTTGTGTTCAATTCCACAGGAACAAAAATCTTTTCTTTGCGGATAATTTTTTTTCTCAAAATCTTTTTCTTTTTTAGGATTTTTTAATTTAGAATCAAATTTCCTGTCTATATTATCTTTTGGATAAGGCAAAATCTGTTTTTTTTCAGAAGAATTTTTTTTGCTAGCAGAATCTTCCTTTTTTGCAGAATTTTTAAAATCCAAAACAATTTCTGAATTTTTTAACGCTTCATTTTTAGGATAGATTTTCTTTTGTCCATTTTGAGCAAAAACTGGCGAAACGAAAAATACAGTGCTAAAAAACACGGGCAGAATTTTTTTAATAAATTTTCTCATAATTTTCCTCCATTCTAAAAAAAATAATGAACTGTCCTCTAAGTTCACTTCATACTGTCAAATGCCAAGGAACAATAAATTCGAGTGACATTCAGGCAGATCAAGTAAACATAAAAATCGCGAGATTTAAAACAAATCTCGTTAAATGCAGATGCAAGACTGCAAGTGATTTTAGAATAAATGAATTTTATTTTTAGGGAATGAGAGCGGACTAAGAAGAAAATTAAAAAAATCTTATTTTAGAACTTTCCAGTCAACGCCATTTTTTCCGCGAAAAACTTTTGTTCTTTTGTGAAACTGACGGCAGTTTTTTGCAAA
Source organism: bacterium (assembly GCA_963601995.1). Lineage (GTDB taxonomy): Bacteria > Spirochaetota > Spirochaetia > Treponematales > Treponemataceae > Treponema_D. Next base: position 2,350 of record CAVCIJ010000051.1, read on the forward strand.
GAAAATAAAATCGCTAGCATATTCACTCATAAGATCATCAGGATGATAATGAAGATTTATAACGCTTTCTTTTCCAGAAGCGGTAAACTGGCTGATTGCTCCATTCAAGGTGATTGTATCAGCAAGGAGAAAAAGCAGATTTTTTAAATTCGCTTCAGAATATTTTGAGGAAAGAAAATTTATCTGTATTTTAAGAATTTCATCAAAATCAGGGAGTTTTTTTACAGTTCCGTCAGAATTAAAATAATCATTTTTTTCAAGATAAGTGGCAAAGTCAGTAAAAAAAACACTCGGCCTTATTTTCAGCGGACTAAGTGCAGTGTTAAACCAGGGAACAGCCCTTCCCTGATTGTAGAAAATATTGCAGGCAGAAGAAATTTTTTGAGCAGCAAGCAAATCGCAGGGCGGAAAAGTTTTACTATCAACAACGTGATACGGCGGATTTTTTTGCCAGGTAAGAGAAAAACCACTTGCATCATCATAAAGATCAGTTCCCGGCAAAATGCTAAGGCAAAAAAGTTCCAGATTATTGGGATAAAGACTCATTGCAAAATCTATGCTTTTTTTAAATCCTGAAAGACTGTCGCCCGGAAGTCCAAAAATCAAGTCAAAACCAAAAACTGCTCCTTCCTGATTCAAAAAACCAATATTTCTGGAAAAAATATTTTTATCAAAAGTGCGGTTTACATTTTTTAAAACTTGGGGATTTGAACTTTGCAGTCCAAACTGAAGACAGCAATTCGAAGATGCAAATGCTCTTGCCATTTCCCGATCGATAAATTCTGCACGTGCTTCAAAATAAAAGAAAATGTCAGGTGCAATACTTTTTATCATTTTTAGAATTTCAAGGGCGCGTTTTTTGTTTGCATTGTAAGTTGGATCAAGAACAAAAATCTGAGGAATTTTTTCTTTTTCAAAAAATTCAAGTTCAGCCCTTAAACGCTCAATCGGGGAAAACTGCATTTTTTTTTCGCCCTTGCTTTCGTAACAATACGAACATTTGAACGGACAGCCGCGTGCAAGTTCCCAAAGAGCACCACCGTATTTTTTAGGATCAACAGTTCCGTCAAGATAAGGCGATGAAAGACCTTGCAAATCAGGGACTTCGCTTCTTTGTACACAAAACTTTTCTACATTTTCACCCTTAAATCCCAAAAGTTGATTTTTGCTGTTATTAAAAAAAATTTCTTTTTTATCTGAACTTAAATATCTTAAATCGTAGGCACCCGGAATTTTTACCTTACTTTCACCCGAAAGAATTTTTTCAAGAAGTTCAGGAATTGATTTTTCTCCCTCGCCGGCAATTGTAAAATCGAAACCACAAAAACAATATGGATTTGCAGTAATTTCAGGACCAC
>CAVCIJ010000052.1:0-3659 GCA_963601995.1 bacterium
GAAAAATCGTCTGCGGTTACGTCGGAGATTTCGTTATCGCCTAAAAACTGTTCTGCTGAAAAATTGTCTGCTGTTGCGTCAGGAATTTCGTTTGTGCTTAAACTTGTTTTGTTTCCAGATTCATCTTCTACGTTGTTTAAAATTGAATCTATGTCAAAATCATCGCTTGTACTTGAACTGTCAAAGTCTGGATTTGAACTTGGCTCGTCTTTTTCGTCTTCAGAAATTTCCAATGAAACATCATCATCATCAGAATTTGCTTCTTCCGTAATCGGTGTGGCTTCAACCTGGGAGTCGTCATCTTCAACTCCAAGCTCAAAGTCAGTTTTTTCTTCCACTTTATTTTCTTGTGGAATTGAAGAATTGGAATCATCATCATCAAAGCCGAATTCTGATAAGTCTATGCTTTCTGAACTGCTTTCCGTATCATTGATTTTAAAGTTGTTTTCTGAAGTTTTTTCATCCTGCAGCTTGCTGAATTCAGAATCAAAATTGTCAATATCGATCGTTTGCTCTGAAGAAGAGGATTCCGTGTTCTCTTCAAAAATATTTTCTGCATCATCATCGTTTGAATTATCATCAACTTCTTCATATTGAACGTCTTCAAAGTCAAGATTTATGTCCATTGGCTTTTCGTCCAGAGTTTCATTTTCTTGTGGTTCGCTTTCAAATCCTCCGTCCATAAAATCATCGAGCGAAACTTCTGTGTTTGCTCCAAAATCCGAAAGTGAAATTTCTTTTTCGTCAGTGTTTGTGTTTTGCTCAGTCTTTGTACTCTCAGAAAAATCTGAATCTAAAAAGTCATCAAGAGAAATTTCTGTTTCTTCTGCTGATTTTTTTTCAATATCCTGATTTTTATCTATTGAAGAAAGTGTTTCATCTGAATTTTCTTCTTGAGTTGAAATTGTGTTTTCATTCTGAGAACCTGCATCTGAATCTGAAAAATCGCTAATGAACTCATCTAAAGAAATTTCTGTTTCTTCAGATTCTTCAGAAGATTTGTTTTGTAAAATTTCGTCTGTTTCTGAAGCAGAACTTGATTCAAATTGTGGAGCATTTAAAAATGAAGAAAAATCATTTTCTGAATCAGCTGAGCTTGCATTTTCATTCTCTTTTTGTTCAGAAGAAACCGAATCAACTTCAGAAAAAGTTGGAATGTCAGAATCATTATCATTTTTTTGCTCAGAAAAATTTTCGCTTTCAGTGTGCTCTTCTTCAGGCTGCGGATTCGGATCTGTAAAGTCGTCAGTTATAAACTCATCTAAAGAAATTTCCTGAGTTTCATTTTGATTTTTATCTGAAGACTCCTGCTGATTTTGTGGAGCGCTGTCAGTTGCTTCAAGCGGAACTTCTTCAAAATTGCCGAATTCATTTGTTTTTTCTTCTTCGTTTGTGTTTTCGTCAAGAATTGAAAAGTCCGGCAAGTCAATTTCAGAGTTGGAAGATTCGTCTTTAAAAACAGAATTATCAACTGAATCAAGCTCAAGTTCTGTGTCTAAATTTGCAATGTCTGAATCACTTTTTTCTGAATCTTGCTGCGGTGCTTTGATCCATACTCCATATTCGTCAAGTTCGGAATTTAAAGTGTCTGAAGTATCACTCATATAAAAATCCTCTGTGTAAAAAATTTAAAAAGCTGCGCACATTTCAAAACTTATTTTTTTGTAAATTTTTTTTAATGCCGCAGGTTCTAAGTTTGGGCAAAATGCGTGACTTAGAGCATTGCTTTTTTTTTATCATTCTAAAACGGTTTTTAGAAATTTTCTTTATTTCCTTTGTTAAATTTCGGCATAATCAAATGCTAACTTAAGGACATCTGGTAAAAAAACATTTTCAATGTTTTTTTACCAGATGTCTGCGAAATTTTAAAGTTGTCTCTAAAAATTGCAATTTTTAGAGACAACTTTAAAGCCGATTTTACTATATTCTGCTGAATTTTTCCACAAAATATTTTTTTTGTCTAAACAAATCGTTTTGCTCTTAATAATTTTTTTTTACTTCCGAAAATGAAATCATAATGAAAAGATTCAGATTACTAACAGCTTTTTTTGCTGGAACAGTGTTTTACGTTCTTATGTCGTATTTTTTTGGTCCAGACGGAATAAGAGCTTATTCTCAGATGCAGAATCAAAAGCGGCTTTTGAGTGCCAGAAGTTTTGAACTTGAAAAAATAAACAGTGAATTGAGTCTTGAAAAAATTGCACTTGAAAAAGACGGCGATGTTATTTCGGCTTATGCAAAAAAACTCGGCTATGTAGGGCAGAATGAGAAACTTGTAAAAATCAATGGGTTAAAGGTGAGGGAAAATACTATTTTTGAGCCTGGAACAGTTTTGCGCCATAGCGAAGTTGACTTTGTTGAAGAAAAATACTGTAAAATGACAGGATTTGTGATTTTTTTGCTTGTATATTCTCTTCTTTTGATTTATGACATTTCAAAGGGCAGAATTGAGCTTCCAAAACGGAAAAAATATCTGCATTTTGTAAAAGGAACTGCTGTTTATGATATGCAATAAAACTGACAAAAATTCTGTGGAACTTGCTGCTGATTTTTTAAAAAGCGGAAAAATTTGCATTCTTCCAACTGATACTGTTTACGGATTTAGTGGAATTGTTGATTTGAAGAAAAATGAGAGTTTTGAAACAGATTCTAAAATTCGAAAAATAAAGGGACGTCAGGAAAATAAGCCTTTTATTCAACTTATTTCAAAACCAGAAGATCTTTTTCTTTACACAAATGACAATATTCCTGAAAGTCTTCTTGCAAAATGGCCAGGCGCTCTTACAATCATTGTAAATCAAAAGGAAGATTCGCCTCTTTTGCATTTTGAAAAGACTGTGGCTTTTCGCTGTCCTGGTGATGAATGGCTTAGAAAACTAATTGCACTTTGTGGCGCTCCTGTTTTTTCTACGAGTGTAAACCGCAGCGGAGAAGCAGTTTTAGATGAAATAAAGAAGATCCAAAATGAATTTGAAAGTGATGCTGATTTGATTGTTTGCGACGGTGATAAAAAAGGAGCTCTTCCTTCAACAATTGTAAAAATTCAAAATGATGATGAGAATGAACGTATAAAAGTTATCAGGCAGGGATCAGTTTTAATTTAAGAATAGAAGCCTTAAATCATTTTTGTCCACTTTGTGCTGACTGTTCCGTTTTTTACCTTACCAGGATTTTGAGGATCTTCTAAAAGAGTTTTTTTTGTTCCCTCAAGAGTGTTTTCTGAAATTAAAGTCATTTTCCATTCAATTGCCTGTGCATTAACAGCATTTTGAAGTGCAAGGGAGCGAGGAAGTTCCGTAAAAAAAGATGCATTTGCCCTTGTAGTCTGCCTTATGATTACAGTTTTTTTATTTTCAGAATTTTCAAGTTCTACAGAAACATTCATGCTTGCGCCATTTTTAAAGATAATAAATCCTCTTCCGCCCCTTGTTAGAATTATTTTATTTATTGCTTCTTCACCGCTCCAGGTTCCTGCAAGGGAATCTAAGTCTAATGCAGAAGAATCGGCTTGCTGCGGTAATGGATTTTTGCCTTCAGGTTCATTTTGCACATTAAAATTTAAATTTAGGTTTGCAAGAAGATTTTCAAGAGATGATTTTGCATCCATTAAGATTTTATAGTACGAAGTGTATTTTTTTGTAATGCTTACATTTTTATTT
>CAVCIJ010000053.1:0-3497 GCA_963601995.1 bacterium
AAATCCTGTATTCATTTTTTCATTCAATTTTAAAAAAAAGGAAGATAATTTATGAAAAAAAATTCTCTTCTTATTGCGGGAACAAGAAGCGGTTGCGGCAAAACACTTGTGACAATTTCCTTGATGAAGGCATTTTCTCTTGAAGGCAAAAAAGTAAGTGCCTTTAAATGTGGTCCTGATTTTATTGATCCAATGTTTCACAAAAAAATTCTTGGTCTTCCGTCAAAAAATCTTGACCTTTTTTTTACCGGCAGGGAAGAAACAAAAAAAATTTTTTTAGAAAATAATGATTCAGATCTTTCAATAATCGAAGGAGTTATGGCACTTTACGACGGAAACGAAATTCAAAGTGACAAAAATTCTTCTTATGATCTTGCGCGATCTTTGGGTTGCCCTGTAATTCTTGTAGTTGATACAAAGGGAATGTCAAGAAGTATAATTGCAGAAATTTCAGGATTCATTTCACTTGATTCAGATTCTTTAATTCGAGGAATAATTCTTAACAATCTTCCTCCGCGTCTTTTTAGAGAGTTAAAAAATCAGATTGAAAAAAAATTTAATGTACAAGTTCTTGGGTATTTTCCGTACAAAAAAAATCTTAAAATAGAAAGTCGTCATCTTGGGTTAAAGCTTCCAGATGAAATTGCAGACTTAAAAAAAAATGTTCTTCTTGCGGCAGAGGAAATTTCAAAAACAGTAAATCTTAGTGAACTTTATAAAATTTCGCAGTCTTCAAATGAAATTGAAATTCCCTTAGAAAACAAAAATCCGCTTGTTTTAAACAAATCAAAAGTTAGAATTGCACTTGCAAGGGACGAGGCGTTTTGTTTTTACTATGAAGAAAATCTTGAAATTTTAAAAAAATTTGGCGCTGAACTTGTGGAATTTTCACCTCTCAAAAGTAATTCTCTTCCACAAAATATTTCCGGCATAATTTTAGGCGGCGGTTATCCTGAACTTTTTGCAAAGGAACTTGAAAGAAACAAAAAAATCCGCAAAGAAATAAAATCTTCAATAGAAAAAGGTTTGCCTTCGCTTGCTGAATGCGGCGGATTTATGTATTTGCACAAAAATCTTGTAAATCAAAGTGGAAAATCCTGTAAAATGCTTGGTGTTCTTCCGGGAAATGCTGAATATAAAGGCTCTCTCGTAAGATTCGGTTATGTGAATGTAAGAGAAAAAAAATCAAATTTTCTTGCTGATAAAAAAATTATTAAGGGCCACGAATTTCATTACTTCGACAGCACAAATAACGGAAATTCCTGCATTGAAACAAATTCTTCTGGAAAAGAGTGGGAAGCCGTTTTTGAAACAAAAAATAGTTTTTGGGGATTTGTGCATTTGTATTATCCTTCGTGCCCGGAATTTGCAGAAAATTTTGTTGAAAAGTGCAGAGACTATGAAATGCAAAAAAAACTTTTAGCACACAAAATTTAGTAAAAAAAGAAGGCATAAAATGAAAAAAGGAAAATTTTTTGGAATTGGAACAGGCTCGGGCAATCCTGAACTTATGACAGAACTTTCGCTTTTTGCAATACAAAATTGTGAAGTAATTGTTTTGCCGAACAAAAATCTTGAAAAATGCATTGCGTATAAAATCGCACAAAAAAAATTTCCTCAAATCACTTTAAAAGAAATTCTGCTGTGTGATTTTCCGATGACAAGTGATAAAAATCTTTTAAATGCAGCGTGGAAAATTTCAGCAGAAAAAATCTGTGAAAAACTTTCTCAGGGAAAAAATGCAGCCTTTCTTACAATAGGCGATCCTTCACTTTACTCAACATTTTCTTACGTACAGAATCTTGTGCAGAAAAACGGATTTGAAGTTGAACTTGTAAGCGGCGTTCCGTCTTTTTGTGCTGTGGCGGCAAGATTGAAAATTTCTCTTTGTGAAAATGATGAGGAACTTCATATTTTGCCGGGAAATTTTCCTTTAAAAAATATAGAAAATCTTTCTGGAACTCTTGTTTTTATGAAAAGCGGAAAAAATCTCCTTGAACTTAAAAAATTCCTTGAGCAGAAAGAAAATGATTTTGAATTTGATTTTTATGCAGTTTCAAATTGTGGACTTGAAAACGAAAAAATTGCAAAAAAAGTTGAAGAAATCGATGAAAATTTTTCTTATCTTACAACTGTGATTTTAAAAAATTTTATATGCAAAAAAAATACTTCATACGAATTTTTTCAAAATAAAAACTGCCCGAATTTTCCGTGTCATAAAATTGAAAATCTGGAAAATTTCAACTGTCTTTTTTGTTACTGCCCGCTTTATATGCTCGGAAGTGAATGCGGAGGAAATTTTCACTTTACAAAAAACGGCGTAAAATCCTGCAAAAACTGCACATTTCCGCACGAAAGGGAAAATTTCAGCAAAATAAATTCAATGTTTCAAAAGATTCTTGAAAAAATGAAAAACTCTTGAGAAGTCAAAAAATCATCTTAAAGCAAATTTGAAAAACACAAAAAAATGACTATATTATAAAAAGCATATCTAAATGTTAAAAAAATTTTTTAAGGAGTTTCAAGGTCGTGAAAAAACCGTGCCTTGACGCAATGTATTAACTGCACATTCTCACTTCGTTCCGAATGTGCTTAAAAATTTCAGAAAAATATTAAAATATTTTTCTGAAATTTTTATAGGAGAAAAAAAATGAACTTTGATGCAAAAAAATCAGCAATCTTTCCTGAAGGAGTTTTTATTATTGGAACTTATGATGAAAACTCAATTCCAAATGCAATGAATGCTGCCTGGGGAATTCAGTCAGACTATGAAGAAATCACGCTTTATCTTGCAAAGCATAAAACAACAGAAAATATTAAGAAAACAAATGCATTTACAGTTGCGTTCGGAACAAAAAGTACACTTGCAATCAGCGATTATTTTGGAATTGAATCTGGCGAAAATGTAAATAAGATTGAAAAAGCCGGCTGCCATGTTCACAAAGCGCCTCATGTAAACGCCCCGATTATTGAAGAATATCCTGTAAGCCTTGAATGTGAATGCAAAAGCTTTGATGAAGAAACTGGAATTCTTGTAGGAAAAATTGTAGGCGAAATTGCAGATGACAGCGTTATTACTGACGGTAAAATTGATGTAGAAAAACTTGAGCCTCTTGTTTTTGATATGGCAGCAAAAACTTACCGTACAATTGGTCCTGTTGCAGGTTATGCGTGGAAAGATGGACTTGCAATAAAAAACAAAAAATAAAAATCTGGAGATAAAAAAATGCTTATAGATTTTAATTCAATGAAAGAAGAATCATTTCCCAATTTCAAAGGCGGAAAAAAAAGTCTTGAAGCAAAAATGTTTTTTGATGGCAAAAATCGAATTATGAAAGGAACTCTTGTTCCCGGTGCTACAATCGGATTTCATCAGCACGAAACATCAAGCGAAATTATTTTTATTCTTGAAGGAAATGGAAAGGTTCTTGTTGAAGACGGAGAAAAGATTTTAAGTGAAGGACAATGCCATTATTGCAAAAAGGGAAGTTCTCATT
>CAVCIJ010000054.1:0-2633 GCA_963601995.1 bacterium
TAGAAAGAATGACTGCAATGCGCATTACTTTTGCCATTCTTGCAGCAGTTGCAACAGTATGTATGCTTGTGCCTGCATTCGGAATCAGAGAAAAGGATTATTGTGCTGCAAAGCCTACTGAATCAGGAATGTTTAATTCTCTTGCAAAAACATTTAAAAACAGAGATTTTAGATTATTTGTTCTTCAAGACATAGTTTATTGGTTTGGACTTACAATGTTCCAGACAGGACTTCCGTTCTTTGTAACAACTCTTTTAAAACTTGGAGAAGCATATGCTACATATATGTTCATCGGGCTTACAGCACTTTCTCTGTGTTTCTATCCGTTTGTAACAAAAATGGCAAAAAAATGGGGCAAGAAAAAACTTGTAGTTGCAGCTTTTGTTGGTTTTGTATTGACTTTTGCACTTACAGGAATTTGCGGACCTGCATTAAAAATTCCGGTTGCTGTTCAGGCAGTATTAATCGTAGTACTTGGAAGTTTTCCTCAGGCAATTTTTGGAATCATTCCACAGACAATTGTTGCTGATATTGCCCAAAGTGATGAACTTGAAACTGGTGAAAGCAGAAGCGGAATGTTCTATGCTGCACGCACATTTGCTATGAAACTTGGACAGAGTCTTGCTATGCTCGTGTTTACATCCCTTGCTACGATCGGAGCTGTTGCTACAACGGAAGGTGCTGAAAAACTCCCGACTCCTACTGGATACCGCGTAGTAGCACTCGTTGCCGCAGTCTGCTGTATTGTTGGCGGAATTATAATGACTTTCTTTAATGAAAAGCACGTTATGAAAATCATTGAAAGTGCTAATTCAAATGAAGGTGATTCTAAGTCAATTGAGGGAAATCCTGAATCTGAAAAATAAGATTCAGCATATCCTTAAAACAAAAAACCGTGTCTTGCAAAAGATAATTTCTTAGCAAAACACGGCTTTTTTTTGTGCAGAAATTTTATTTTACCAGTTGATAAAATGTGTTTATAAAATCATTTTTTTTACAGCAGATTTTCAACTGAATATTAAATTTGTTTCATTTTCGCTCCTCTGCACCAAAGTTCAGAATATGATCCTTTTTTGCAGAAAATTTTGCAGTTTTCATCAAATGCTGAATTTTCAATGTAGTCCACTGATTCAGAAATATAAATGCTCACAGGATTTTTGCAGTTTACAAAAGCTTCTCCGCCTATGCTCCTGACATTTTCAGTAATTCTAATGCGCTCAACTGAAGTTCCAAAGAAGGCTCTGCTGGCAATTCCCCGTACATTTTCCGGAGTTGCAACACACTTTGCAGTTCCATCGTAAAAAAGAAGCATATTGTTTCCTTCATTTACCATAATTCCATTTTCGTACTTGTAAACCTTGTTTACAGGAAGATATTTTTTGCTGTTTGGAAATGCGTTTGCGGCACATTCAGTTAAATTTGACGGAATAACAAGATTTTTAATTCCTGTGCAGCCTTCAAAAGCCTTGTCTTTTATTTGAGTTAGAGTTTCCGGCAGAATAAGCGATTCCATACTCTCGCAGCCAACAAATGCACATTCTTCAACAGATTTTACGCCGTCTGGAATTTCTACAGATTCAAGCGAAATGCAGTTTGCAAAAGCGTAGCGTCCGATTGTTACAACTCCTGCCGGAATTATTATGTTTTTAAGATTTATACAGTTTGCAAAAGCACCATCGCCAATAACTAAAAGACTTTCCGGCAGTTTTACGCTTCCAAGATTTCTGTGATCTGAGATTGTATTTTCATCGATTTGTGTTGTTCCTTCAGGAATAATAAAGTCAGTTTCGTTCATATAAATCCTCTTTTGGATTTTTAATTTTGCGTTTTCTAAGAAAAATCCTTTGCAATATTCTATCATCGTTTTTTTTGAATGTCTATTTTTGATTTTTGAAGTTTTTTTTCTTGTAAAATCATCTGTCTAAATATATACTGTTTATGTAAACGTTTTCATAATTTTTTTTAATGAGGTTTTATGATGAAAAAAATATGCATTGCTCTTTGTGCAATAAGTTTCGTGTCGCTTTCATGCTTTTGCTCTCCTAAGTTCAATTTAAAAAAGGCAAAGGGAGTTGTAGGGTACTATTCTTTTGACGTTGGGGTAGAAAATAAAATTGTAAAGGACGAAAGCAGTTTTTGCTCAGACATAAAAACTAATGCTGATGAAACTCTTCTTGTTGACGGAAAGTATGGAAAGGCACTTTATTTTAATGGAAATGACGAGTTTATAAAATTTAATGATGATTTGTTAAAAGGCGATTCTTTTACAATCTGTGTTTGGGTTAAGGCTGATGAATGGCGTTCCTGGTGCAGAATTTGGGATATTGGAAACCGCCGTCCGGATGTTTACTGCGCCGTAGATGGAAGAACTCCAGGAATTCTTGGTTTACATGAGGAAAAAACTAGTTATCAGGTTTATAGTTTCCTTCCAAAAGCCGGTGAATGGGTTCATATTGCGGCAAGTTACGGAAACGGGAAAATGGCTCTTTATCAGAATGGTGTTTTAATGGACGAAGTAAAGGCTCCTGTTTTGCTTGATGAATTTAATCAGGCTGAGGGAAAAAATCTTTACTTCGGCCGCTCCAAAATTATAAAAAAGTGTAAAAAATTCGCTTAAACCCAAAAAAAGACAC
>CAVCIJ010000055.1:0-6215 GCA_963601995.1 bacterium
ACAAGAATGTCGGCGTCTATGCTTAAAAATCCGTGAGTTTCAAGAATTTTGCAGGCAAGATTTTTTCCCGCAGCCATAGGCCCTGTTACGCAGAAGATTTTTGTTTTTTTTTCATCCTGAATCATAATTTTACTGACCTAAAAATTGCAATTTTCAGGAGTTTTTTTTAATGAAATTCGCCCCATGATTTTCCGTATTCGATGCTTACCCTAAGCGGAACGTTCAGTTTGTAAGCACCTTCCATTTTTTCCCGGATTAAATTTATTGCTTTTTTTACAGTTTCTTCGTCGTTGTCACATTCAAAAATCAATTCATCGTGAACCTGCAAAAGCATTTTCAGTTTTTTATCCAGACCATTTTCAGAAATTGAGTCAAAAATATCAATCATTGCTTTTTTTACAATGTCAGCGGCACTTCCTTGAATTGGAGTGTTTACACAAATTCTCTGTGCTGCATTTTGCACAAGTTTGTTTTCGCTGTTGATTTCGCTTACATATCTTCTTCGGCCAGAAATTGTTTCAACAAAGCCATTCTTTTTTGCTTCGAGAATTGTTTTTGAAATAAAATCTTTTACGCCAGAATAAGTTTTAAAGTACTGCTCAATAAATTCCTTTGCCTCAGTCCGTGAAATTCCTAAATCTTTTGCAAGACCAAAAGCACTCATTCCGTACATAACGCCAAAATTTACAGTTTTTGCCGCCCGGCGTTGAGCTGCACTTACTTCATCAGGCTTTATTCCTGCAATTAAGGCGGCGGTTGCTTTGTGAACATCAATTCCGTCAATAAAAGCCTGACACAAATTTTTGTCTTTGCTTAGATGTGCAAGAACTACAAGTTCAATTTGTGAATAGTCAGCGGAAATAAAAATTTTTCCTTCCTGCGCAGTAAATGCTGAGCGGATTCTTCTTCCGTTTTCGTCGCGTACAGGAATATTCTGCAGGTTTGGATCGCGGCTTGAAAGTCTTCCTGTTGCAGTTCCTGTCTGTAAAAATGAAGTGTGAATCAGACTTTTTGAATCAGTAAGAAGAGGAAGTGCTTCAACATAAGTGCTTTGAAGTTTAGAATACGAACGGTAATCCAAAATTAACTGCGGAAGCGGATCATTTGAAGAAGACGCAAGCTCTTCAAGAACCGCAGTGTCTGTGCTATAGCCGGTTTTTGTTTTTTTTCCGGTTTTTAGTCCGCGTTCTTCAAATAAAACTGCTTGCAGCTGCTTTGTACTCGCTATGTTAAAACTGTGTCCCGTTTCTGCAAAAATTTCTTTTTCCTTTTCGCTGATTTTTTCTGCAAGTTCACCTGCGTAAATTTTTAGGGCATTTTTGTCAAGATGAATTCCAGTTTGTTCCATACTTGCAAGAATTGGAAGAATTTTCATTTCAGTTTCATAAAAAAGATTTTCAAGTCCTGCAAGTTCAATTTTGTTTTTTAGAATTTTATAAATCTGAAAAGTAAAATCAGAATCTTCGGCACCATAAGGAAAAGCCTTTTCAAGTTCCAGGTCAGCAAAAGTTTTTCCCTTTGGAACAATTTCATTAAATTCAATTCCCTTTAGCCCAAGCAGTTTTTCTCCAAGATTTTCAAGTGAAAAAACGCCCTTGCCTTCCTGTGACGGATTTAAAAGCCAGGCGGCAATCATTGTGTCAAAAATTTTGCATTCAGGCGAAATAATTGTACTTTTTTCATTTGCAGAGCAGTTTTTATCAAGGCACATTCCGTTGCCTGCAAGAACTTCAAGATCGAATTTACCGTTGTGCATAATTATCGTAAGATCTTTGCAGTCAAAAAGCCGTTTTAGCTGCAAAAGCGAATCTTTTTTGTCTATTATTTCATTGCTGAACATTCCGCCCGGCAAAATTACAGGAACGTAAACCGCACTTCCTTTTTCATAACACAAACTGAATCCTGCAAGATTTGCTTCATTCGTGTTCAGACTGTCAGTTTCCGTGTCAAATGCAACAATTTTTTCGTTTTGTGAAAGAATTTTGTCTATAAAAGCTTCAAGTTCAGAAAGTTTTGTAATGGCGCTGTAATTTCCCTGATTTTTTTTAAGTTCAGTTTCTTCGTTTTCAGTTTCAAGAAAAATAAGAGGTTTTTTATTTGTAGAATTATTTTCGTTCTTGCTTCCAAAATCAAATTCTGCATTTTTTGAATCAGCACTTGAATTTTTATTTTTGTCAGAATTTTTCTCACCAGAATTTTTTTCAGAATCAATTCCGCCCAAAGTGTTTAAAGAAAGCCCGGCACTTTCTGCGTAAGATTTAGCAACCGAAGTTGCACCGCGTTTTTTTAAGAGTCTTGCAGCTTCGGCAAAGTTCAAATTATCAGTTTTAAAAGAATCAAAATCTATTTCAATAGAAACATTTTCGTCGAGAGTAATAAGTTTTTTAGAAAAATAAGCATTTTCTTTGTCACTGCGAATTTTTTCACCCAAAGCACCTTTTATTTCATCAGCCCGACTGTAAATTCCGTCCAAAGTTCCGTATTCATTCAAAAGTTTTAAAGCTGTTTTTTCGCCCACGCCCTTAACGCCAGGAACATTATCAGCTGTATCGCCCACAAGCGAAAGATAGTCAAGAATTTTTTCAGGATAAATTCCCCATTTTTCAAAAACTTTTTCTCTTCCGTTAGTTTCCCAGCCGCCGTTTACTTTGTCAGGAACCATTTCAAGACAATTTTCGTCCACAAGCTGAAGCAAATCTTTGTCGCCCGAAAGAATACGGCAGCCTCTTTTTTCTTCGCGGCATTTTTTAGCAACCGTTGCAATAATGTCATCAGCCTCAAAACCGTCAGCCCGCAAAACACAAATTCCAAGTGCCTCCAAAATTTCTTCAATCCAAGGAACCTGAGCGTGCAAATCGTCCGGAGTTTTTGAACGGTTCGCCTTGTAATCTGCATACATTTTGTGCCTGAAAGTAGGAGTTCTGCTGTCAAAAGCTGCCACAAGAAATTTCGGCTCATATTTTGTTAAAAGCGATTTAAGATTCCTAAAAAAAATATTAACCGCACTTATGTTTTCCCCGTTAAAATTTGTAAGCGGATGGTTAACCAGCGCAAAATATGCTCTGTAAATAAGTCCGTAAGAATCAAGAATATAAACCGAATTGTCAGACATTTTTTTCCTCGTAAGGCGAATTTTATTTTTTTATTTTTTGGACGAAATTCTTTTTTTTTACAAAAAATTCCCTGCTCAATTCCGACAGAAAATTTTTCTTTGTTTCCGGCTTTCCAGGATTTCATTCAAAACCTGCGGTTTTGAACGGCTACGCCGTCCTTACAATCCAGCGTAGGTTCTGCTTAAATATCAAGTGCAATTCTAGAACCGGAAGTTAATTTGCTTGTAAACACAGAATTTGTGCCTTTGTAAGGATTTTTAAAGTTTGAAATCTGCTGTTTTAAAACACACATATGTTCTTTTAAAAGAATTCTATTTTTTTCGTTTTGTTCAAGAACCTGTTTTTGCAGATTATTCAAATCTTTTTGAATAGTTTCAATCGGAACTGCATCTTTTGGATTGTAATGAGCAGCGTTTGTTTTTGCGTAAAGTTCCTGCATTGGAACAATTACCTTTTTCAAAGAACCGATTCCTTTTACAATTTCAGTTTCAAGCTGTGTATGCTCAAAAATAGCGTCAGTGTCTTCGGTTTCAATTTTATTTTCCTGCAGCTCAAGAACTTTTAAATATTCCCTGAATTTATTTCTCTGCTGCTCAAGAAGTTCTCTAAATCTCTTTAAAATCGCAACACGCTCAGAAATTTCTTCCTGACTAAGTTCTTTTTGTGTAGCTTCCATATTTTTCTCCTATAAAAAGGCAATCGTAAAATATCAGTTTTAGAATTGACTTTTTAAGCACACTCACAACGAAAAAAGAATGTGCAGTTGATCCATTGCGCCAAGACGCTTTTTTTCTCAAAAACTTTGCACTTTTGTTTTTAAAGTATTTTTTATGCACCTCAAATTTCAATCAGTAAAAAATCTGCAAAAAAATTATCCGCTTATGCTGATTCCTTTTGCTTCCCTTACAGAATTTGCAGCACTTGAAGATGCGGCAGTCCTCCACGAATCAAGAAGTTCTTTAAGCATTCGTAAAATATTTTCAAGCTGCTTTTTATCGTGGCTGATTGTAATGTTCAAAAGTTCCTGATTAAACCAAATATAAAGTGACATAAGCGATTTAGACATTTTAAGTCTTTCTTTGTCCTTCTCAGAATTTCCTTCCGTCATATTCAAACTGCACTGAAGTTCAGAAATAATGTCAGTAACTTTTTGAATTTGCTTTCCAAAGTTTTCCATATCCTTTGCTTCTATCTTGTTGCTGTCATCTACAAGCTGCAAGGCTTTTTCCAAGTGCGAAACAGCGCCCTCATAAAGCATAACAATAAGTTTTCCAGGACTTGCTGTTTTTACGCCCACTTGCTGATAAGCACTGTAAGCTCCATAAGGATTGTTGTATGCCATAAATTCCTCCCATAAAAATCAGCGGAAAAAATGCTGCTGAAAATTTATCATATTTGTATTTAAAATTTTTTAAAGTCCGCTTCTTCTATAAGTTTATCGGAAATGAAAAATCAAAGTTAAGAAAAAAAATCATAAAAATTGAAAACAAAAAAACATTTTTTTTTACAAATAAAAGTCTTCAAAATCAGCAGATTTTTAAAACTGCCACTATGTACGAAGATAAAAAAAAACGCTATTATTCAGACTATGAAGTTATCAAATAAATTTACATTTACAAGAATTTTGCTTTCACCAATTATTTTTGTGATATATTATCTGCCAATCTGGTTCAATTCTAAGCCGGGAAGTGCACTTTCAATCATTTCAGTCTGCTTAAGTTTTGTTTTGCTTGCATTTGCAGAATTTACAGATTTTCTTGATGGACATTTTGCCAGAAAATATCACGAGGTCAGCGACTTCGGCAAAATGTTTGATCCATTTGCTGACGTATTTCTTCATCTTTCAATGTTTGCGGTATTTTGTTTTGCCGGATATATGCCAGTATTTTTGTACGTTTTGATTTTATATCGTGAATTCAGTCAGAATTTTTTAAGAATGGTTGCGGCTAAAAGCGGAACTGCAATCGCAGCAAGAAAGGGCGGAAAAATAAAAACCGTATTCTATGTAGCCTCGTGTTTTGTAACGCTAATCGTAGAAAGTTTAATACGCACAAATCTCGTAAACATGTGGAACATACCTGTTTCCACAATGCAAATTCTAAAATATGTCTGCTATGGATTTTTCACAGTTTGCGTAATTCTCTCGTACGTTTCATTTATCGATTATTTAAAAAATTTCGGAAGTCTCCTGAAAGACCAGTCAAAGTAATTTTTATTTTTTTCCTTTTGGAGCGAATTTCACTTCAAAAGAAAAATTTATTACTCGCGCCAGTCGCGCTCGACAAAAAGATTTTTTATAAAACCGGCTTTGCACGGTTCGTCGCAACCTTATGGTTGCTTCGCGAGTTTGGCGTCAGTTACTGACAAATTTTCCTGTTCTCCGCAAAAATCAATTTCTTAACAAAAAAATACTTCAGTAACTGCGCTTCGTTTGCAAACCGCCGGAATTTTCAGTTAAAAAATGTTGCCGTGTTACAAAAAGATTTTTTTGTATTTGTTACTGTCAAAATTTTTAGTAAAAAAATGTCGCCCGTGTTACCAATAAAATTTCTTGAAAAAAAAGACTTTTTCTTAACCAAGAATTTCTTTTAGTAATAAAATCCTCTTCATCAGCAAAATTCCGTCGGTAACCACGCCGCGCAAATTTGCACGTGTTACCAAAAAGACTTTTACTTAACCAAAGATTTCCTCAGTAACAAAATCATCTTCATCAGCAAAATTCCGTCAGTAATCACACCGCGCAAATTTTCCGCGTGTTAGCAAAAAAAAATTCTCTTAACAAAAAGACTTTTTCTTATCCCAAAAAATTCCATCCTTAACAGAAAAAACTACAGAATCAAATTGTCTGTGCGGGTTCGCTTCAAAAATTCTTCAAAACTTTCAGATTCATAAAAATTTTCGTCTCCGATTTTGGATTTTTCAAAAATTTTATTAGTTTTTTCTTTCTTTTCAAACGGACAAAGTTCAAGTTCGCTCACGCCCAAATTTTTTTTCATTTCCTCAACTTTTCTTTGAAACTCAAACGCTTCTCCCGCCGAAATCATTTCCAGTGTTGCCGCCATGCACCTCGTCTCGTTTTCCGCATCAGCCTCGTGCATCAGC
>CAVCIJ010000056.1:0-12786 GCA_963601995.1 bacterium
GGAGAGCATCTGGTTTACACCCAGAGGGTCGGGAGTTCAATCCTCTCACCGTCCATAAGACTTCTTGTATGTAAAATGCAGGAAGTCTTTTTTTTATGTTTTGATTTTTTTTCTATTTTTTTGCACTAAATTGTTTCGGCTTGAAAAAATGTGAGAGAAAGAGTGACCGTTTTTTTTGATAAAACTTTTTGTGATGAATGAAGTTTTTTTTGTATTAACTAAAAAGTGTTAGTTATTTTTTTTAGTCATAATAAATGAAGAATTTTTTATTTTTGTGGAATTTTTGTTTTTATAAGTTTTGTTTATGGTTAAATCTTTATAAAAAACATGCTTCTATGATTTAAAACTAACGAACGATAATAAGTTGAAAATGTTTGAACTTTCGAGAATTTAACAATTACTCAAAATATTCTTTAAAATACATTATTTTTTTTGTCTAAAGGAATTTGATTGATAATTTTGAAAAATATAGAGAATTTTTTAACCGCAGATTCTTTTGTTTAATAAGAAAAATGCACGGTGTTATTGGAAGAATCTGCGGTTTAGAAAAAATATTTCTTTATTAAGATTTTTAAATAAATAACAAAACTTAGCACTTTTTCACTAAGTTTTGCTTACGGTTTATCAGTTTGATTGCTAAATTATTTTAGTAAATATTCTACTGTGGTTACTACGCGAATATTTTTGCGTTCTTCAAGACCTGGAGCAGCGTCTTCTATTGAAAAAAGTCCCTGAGTTGCTTTTTTTATTTTTCCAACTTTGCTGTTTGAATCGCGTGCAAATTGTTCTGCGGCTAGTCTTGCGTTTTTAGTCGCTTCGGCAATCATCTGAGGTTTTATTTCGTTAAGCTTTGTAAAGTCATAAGAAATATTTCCGCTGTAATCACGATTTACTGTAATTCCGCTTGAAAGTAAATTAAGCGAATTTGCATAAGCATTTTTTACGGCCTCGATTTTTGAGGAGCGTACAAGAATTGTTTGATTTGCAATGTATGTGTAACGAATTCTTGTCTGATCCATATATGAATTTAATGAATTATCTGTGATTGAAGCTGGTTGAACAGTAAAATCGCTTTCTTCTAATCCATAGTCTTTTAAATAATTTTTTACAATTTGATTTTTTGAAATTATGTTTGATTTAAGAGATGATAAATCATTATCACCAAGTGAAAAACTTAAATTCCAAACTGCAAGATCTGCATCAACTTCTTGCTCTGCAAGACCACGCACGCTTACGCTTCTTTCTGGCGTAATAATATTGCATAAGCCAATTGTTAAAATGACTGAGGCGATAATCACTGCGACTGAAATAAAAATAGATGATTTTGAGTTTTCCATAAATAACCTCCAAAGTACTGAACATTATTATAAATCATCTTTTTTAAGATTTGTATAAGTTTTAGATAAATTATCGCTATATATTTTTTTAACAGATTTTTACTTAAGTTTTGATAAGAGATTTTTTTTATTTTATAGATTAAAGTTAGAAAGATGTGTAACAAACAAAATTTGGTGATTTTACCAAATTTTGTTTGTTACGTTAGAGAATTAAATTCTTTTTACATCAGCGCAGGCTATTATGTTTACTCCGGTTCCTAATATGTCGTGAATTAAAATGTCTCCGCGACTTACAGGTGCTTTTGTTTTTGCACGACGTACAATTTCCATACATTGCATAAGCATTTTCTTTGGAACTTCGCCTGCAGTTTTTATTGGAACTACAGCTAAAATTCCATTTTCAACTGCGATTGTTGTTGTTAAAGTTCGCGTTGGATTCATCAGTTCTTTTTTTGCATATTCTGCACCACGTTTACATCCGTTATCTGCAACATTTATAACATTTTTGTGTTTTCCGTCATCTTCGATTGTAACTTCCATATTGCAGCCCATTGGGCAGATGATGCAAGTCATTGGAATTGTGCTTGTTTTTAATTCTGATTTTTCTGATGAAGTGATTTCAGATTTTGTTTTGATTTCAGCCATTACTCTACATCCTCCTCTGGAATTTCTATAGCAACTGTAAGATTGTCGTGAACTTGTTTTAGCTGTTCAGGAGTAAGTTCAATTACCTGCATTTCTCCAGGACGAACAACTTTTTTCTTTTGTGTCTTTATGCGTTCATTATTGCTGTAAACTACGATAGAAACATTTCGGTAAACATCAGTCGGGCGGAACATAATTGAAATATTTGCATCGCTTTGTGTAGAGTCCAAATGTTGCGGAACTGTATAGCGTACGCGATTTCCTGGACGAAGAGTTACTTTTTGTCCATTAGAAACATTTTTTCCCTGAACATATTTTGCTGCATTTTCTCCGGCACGAATACTTTCGGCGGTAACAAAATCAACTAGATCATGAACATGAACTGTGTTTCCGCATGCAAAAATTCCTTCAGCAGAAGTCTGCATTTTTTCGTTAACACTTGGCCCTGAAGTCATTGAGTCGATTGAAACGCCACAACCAGTAGAAATTTCATTTTCTGGAATAAGTCCTACGGATAGAAGTAAAGTATCACACTCAATATATTCTTCTGTTCCTGGAATTGGTTTTCGATTTTTATCAACTGCGGCAACTGTAACGCCTTCTACACGTTCTTTTCCGTGAATTTGAATTACAGTTGTGCTGAATTTTAATGGAATGTTGAAATTTTCTACACATTGAACAATGTTGCGTCTAAGTCCGCTTGAAAAAGGCATTACTTCGCAAACAAGTTTTACTTCAGCACCTTCCAGCGTCATTCTTCGTGCCATAATAAGTCCAATGTCGCCTGAGCCAAGAATTACAACTTTTTTACCAGGAAGATATCCATCAATATTAACAAAACGTTGTGCTGAGCCTGCTGTAAAAATTCCTGCTGGTCTTGTTCCTGGAATAACAAGCGCGCCTCTTGTACGTTCGCGACAACCCATACACAAAATTACAGCTTTTGCTTGAATCAGCATAAGTCCGTCTTTTGAATTGATTGCTGTAACTTTTTTGTCTGCACTAACGTCAAGAACCATTGTGTCTGTTTTGTATTCGATTCCAAGCTGTTCAACCTGATCTGAAAAACGTGCTGCATATTCAGGACCGGTTAATTCTTCACCAAAATGATGAAGACCGAATCCGTTGTGAATACATTGGAGCAAAATTCCTCCAATGCGGGTATCGCGTTCAAGAATTAAAATTTTATCAGTTCCAGCTTGTTTTGCTGCAACTGCGGCTGCCATTCCTGCTGGTCCACCGCCAACAATAACTATATCGTAAGAAAGATTTGTTTGTGCCATTTGCTTCTCCCATAAAAAGTCAACGTGTTTTTGAATTTAGAATGAATGAACATCCGCCGTTTTTTGTAACCGAAGTCATTGGAATTTTTGTTTCGCGACTGATTATTTCTGTTACGCGAGGTGAGCAGAATCCGCCTTGACATCTTCCCATTCCTGCACGAGTTCTACGTTTAACTCCATCCAAATCGCGTGCGCCAACAGGAGATTTTATTGCATTTACAATTTCGCCTTCAGTAATCATTTCGCAGCGACAAATAATTCTTCCATAAAGAGGATTTTCTTCGATAAGCTGCTCTTTTCTTTCAGGACTTGCATTCTTGAATGATTCAAATCCTTTTCGAACGGAAATAAAGTCTGTGTTTTCTGTAAATTCTTTTTCGTCTTGAAGTGCTTTTTGAACAAGATTTTTTACGTAAACACCGATTGCTGGAGCTGCTGTTAATCCTGGAGAACAAATTCCGCCAACATTTATAAATCTTTTTGCGTTTGCATCTTCTTCAATAATAAAGTCATTTACAGGACTTCCGTCTGCATTTAAAGCAATTGCGCGAATTCCTGCAAAAGAATTTATTATGTTTCTTCGCGGAATATTTGGAATTGTTTTTTCGCCCTTAGACATAACAAAATCCTGACATTCGCGTGTTGTTGCGCTGAATGTTTTGTCGTCAGTGTCGCTTGCTGAAGGACCTACAAGAATATTTCCATCAACTGTAGGAGAAACTAAAATTCCTTTGCCAAGAGCATCTGGAGTTTGAAATAAAGTGTGATGGGCAAGATTTGAGCATTTGTTATCGAGTAAAAAATATTCGCCGTTGCGAGGTTTTATGATAAAATTCCTTGCACCTGCCATTTTACTGATTTCATCTGCATAAAGTCCGGCAGCATTTACAACGCAAAGTGACTGAATGTCGCCCTGTCCTGTATGAAGTGTCCAAAGTTTTTGATTTTCCTGCGGAGAAGAAATAGAATGAACTTCTGTTTCGAGAAAAATTTTTACACCGTTCATAACTGCATTTTCTGCAATTGCCCAAGTTGCCTGATATGGACTTACAATTCCTGCAGATTCAGCTAAAAGAGCTCCTTGTGCTTCTTCGCTAACATTTGGTTCGAGTTTTCTTAACTCTTCCTGATTTATAATTCTCATTTGCGGAACTCCATTGATTTTTCCGCGTTCATAAAGTTTTTCTACGTGCTTCATATCTTCTTCGCTAAAACCTATTACAAGCGAACCGATATTTTTGAAGTCAAAATGAAGTTCCTGTGCAAGTTTTGGATACATTGCAGTTCCTTCAACATTCAGTTTTGCCATTAGTGTACCAGGAACTGGATCATAGCCTGCATGAATGATTCCTGAATTTGCCTTTGAAGTTCCGCAAGAAACATCATTTGCTTTTTCAATCATACAAATTTTTAGTTTGTATTTAGAAAGTTCTCTTGCGATTGAAGAGCCTATTATTCCAGCTCCGATTATTGCAACATCATAAGTCATCTATTTTTCTCCTATAAAATAATAAGTTTTGTTTTATTCTGAGCTGTTGTCTTCTAGAGCCCAGTTTTTTGCTCTTTGAACAGCTCTTTTCCAACCAGAATAAAGGTGATTTCGTTTTTCGCTGTCCATTGATGGTTCAAACATTCTATCTGTAATTCGTCGCTCAAGAATTTCATCTTTATTTTTCCAAAATCCTGTGGCAAGTCCTGCAAGATAGGCTGCGCCTAATGCCGTAGTTTCTACATTTTTTGGTCTGCAAACATTTGTATTTAGAATGTCAGCCTGAAATTGAAGCATAACATCGCTTACGCATGCACCACCATCTACATTCAAAACATTTATTTTTGTTCCACATTCAGCGGCCATTGCATCAAGAACATCTTTTACTTCAAATGCAATTCCCTCTAAAGCAGCACGGCAAATATGTGCTTTTTTTACGCCTCGTGTTAGACCAACAATTGTTCCTCTTGCATACATATCCCAATAAGGCGTTCCAAGACCAACAAATGCCGGCACAAGATATGCTCCGTTTGCATCGGGAACACTTTCTGCTAAACGGTCAATTTCTGGAGCAGAAGAAATAAGTTCAAGTTCGTCTCTAAGCCACTTTATTACAGCTCCGCCAATAAAAACGCTTCCTTCCAACGCATATTCAACATCGCCATTTATTCCCAAAGCAATTGTTGTAAGAAGTTTTTTTGAGACAACAGGTTTATTTCCTGTATTCATCAGCATAAAGCAGCCAGTTCCATAAGTGTTTTTTGCATCGCCTTTTTTGAAACAGCCTTGTCCAAATAAAGCTGCCTGCTGATCTCCAATCGCTGAGGCAATCGGGACTGTAAATCCGCATACATCAGAATCTGTGTCGCAGTAAATACAGCTTGAATCTTTTACTTCTGGTAAAATACAGCGTGGAATATCTAAAAGTTTTAAAAGGTCATCGTCCCAGTCAAGAACATAAATATTGTAAAGCATAGTGCGACTTGCATTTGTAACATCCGTAACGTGACATTTTCCGCCGGAAAGTTTCCAAATAAGCCAAGTATCAATTGTTCCTGCAAGAATTTCTCCACGTTCAGCACGTTCTCTAACGCCAGGAACATTATCTAAAATCCATTTGATTTTTGTTCCTGAAAAATAAGCATCAATTATTAGACCTGTTTTTTCGCGGATAACTTCATCATAACCGTTTGCCGTAAGTTCTTCGCAAAGGGAAGCCGTTCTTCTGCATTGCCATACAATTGCATTGTAAACAGGTTTTCCAGTATTTTTATCCCAAAGAACAACAGTTTCCCTTTGATTTGTAATTCCAATTGACGCAATTTCGTCATATTTAATTGAATTTTCTACAATGACAGCTTCCAAAACGCCGAGTTGACATTTAAAAAGCTCTTCTGCATCATGCTCGACCCAGCCTGGATGCGGATAATATTGGGTAAATTCTTTTTGCTTTGAACCGATAGGTTTTGCATTTTTGTCATAAACGATTGCTCTGGACGAAGTTGTTCCTTGATCAAGTGCTATAACATATTTTTTGCCCATTAAAGCAGCCTCCTTTTATACACAGCCTCAATCTGATAGTGTTACTATCATTGATAATCTTATGATATCACGGGTTTTTAAATAATGGAAATTTTATTTAAATATTTTTTTGATTTTTTGAGAAGGAATTTTATTTTTGCAGGCATTTTTTTTTACTCGTGCAAAAGCATTCGGCTGAAAATTTTAGAAATTTCAAATTGTTTTTATTTTGTTTCTGAGAAGACAGGATTTTTTATAAGATTTTGTTAGAAATGTTCTCTAGTACAAAAAAAATTATTGGAATTCATATTTCATAATCTGACAATTTTGAATTCTCCACGAAAGAAATTCTTCTGTATTCATTTCGCAAAAATAAGAATGAACAGCTTTTGAAATTCCATTGTGCCCTACAAGAAGATAAATTTTATCCGCGTTTTTTGGACTTGTAAGGTCATCAAGCAAAGTGTAAATTCTGTGTACGGTTTGAAGAACGCTTTCTCCGCCGTAGCGAATGGCAATTTGTTTTTGAGATTCGTGCATTTCTAGAGAATCATAATTTGTACCTTCAAAAATTCCGCAATTTCTTTCTTTTAAGAGTTCTTCTGTTTTAAAAGGAATATTTAATGCTTCAGAAATAATTTGTGCGGTTTCTTTGGCCCGTTGCAATGGTGAACACAGAATTTGGTCAATTTTAATTTTGTTTGATTTTAGATATTCTGCGGCATTTTGTGCCTGAAGTTTTCCAGTTTGAGTAAGAGAACTTTCTGAAATTCCGCAGACTTTGCGAAGTTCATTCCATTCTGTTTTTCCGTGTCTTGTAAAATATAAGGTATGCAATTTTTTTTCCAAACAAAATGATTTTTTAGATATTTTTATGCCTGTATTTTGTTTTGTGCTTTTACAAGAAGTTTTTTTGTAGAAATATTTTGCGGATAGATTTCAAGTGCTTTTTTATACCATTCAATTGCTTTTTCATAATTTTTAGTTAAGAAATAAGTGTAGCCAATCGTTGTGTACATATTAAAATAGTCAAATTCTTCTTTGCGGATTGAATTGTCGTCTAAATACGATAAAATTTCTTTGCGTGCTTTTTGTGCCCTGTTAAAAGGTTTTGGGGCGTAGGCGTCTTGCGCGGAAACTAAGAAATGTGCAGTTCCGTTTGAATAGTCAATATTTACAGCTTCTTTTGCAAAACTTCGCACTTTTAGTCCGTTAAAAATAATGTAAGCTACATTTTTTGCAGTGCAGTTTGCACTTATTAAATGAGCTAAAACAGAAAGAGAATCGCTGCCTTTTTTTATGCTTGCAGCGATGTTTGCATATTCAATTCCTTTATCAAAGTATTTTGCTGCAATTTCATTTGTATTTTCTGTGTTTGAAGAATCATTTAAATCCAAATCTTCTATCGAAGAGACATCATAGTCTTCCATAAGCGTTTGACCATAAAAATAATAGCATCGTGCTAAATGAACATTTTTTGAATATTCATCGTTAAATTTTTGAGCGGAATTTACAGCTTTATTAAAAAAACTTTCAAGTTCATCTTTGTTTGAAATTTTGTGATTAAAATAGTTTTTGTAAAATTCTTTAAGTTCATCTGTGAAAAAAACTTCACGATTTTGATTGACCTGCTGAACTGTCTTTGCAAAAGCAAAATTCATTTGTAAAACAGTAGCAATTAAAAACAGGAAAATAAATTTTTTATGAGTATAAAACATAATTTTTATTTTAACAAAAAAGAAATTTTTTTTTAATTCTTGCGCAGAATTGTGAGTGTTAAATCATCATTTATTTTTTTATTGCAAAAAACTGTTATGTCGTCGATAATTCTTTCGGCCTGCTGATCCGCTGATAAATCAAGATGTTTTCTAAAAATTTCTATTAAATCAACGCGCTCTCCTTCTTCGTTTTCAGATTCGGAAAGTCCATCTGTAAAAATGAAAAGTTCATCACCAGATTCCATTTCAAGATGTTGCGAAATAAAATAAGTTGGAAAATTTGAAATTCCTATGGCACCAATTGATTTTTTGTCTTTTCTTAAATATTCAAAAGAATTTGTTTTTTTGCGGTAAAGAATTGGTTCTTGCTGACCGGCATTTACAAGTTCTAGAGAATCTCCTCGTATTTTTATAAGAATTCCAGTCAGATAATTTTGAACTTCGCCTTTTTCTTCAATAAAATGAGTATTGATTTTTTCTACAGTTTCCCAAAGTTCTTCATCATCGTTTGAATCGATATTATTGTAAAACTGTTGCTCAATTGTATTTTTTGCAAGCATCGTTAAAAGTCCGCTTGAAATTCCGTGTCCTGAAATATCAAAAAGACCTAAACCTTCAAGTTTGTCATTGTCGTTGAATACGCAGTACAAATCGCCCGTAACACCGAGCATTGGAATGTTTTTTGTACCTATTGACCAATTTTTGTATGTTTGCTGCGTCTTTGAAAGAAATGCTTTTTGAATTTGCGCCGCATTTTTTATTTCTGCTGAAAGAATATTTTTTTGTTTTTCAAGATTTTTTTCGGTTTTAGCAATTTGAGTCCTCAAAAAACAGCCAAATGTGATTTCTACAAAATAAAGAATTGAAAGTCTGATTTTTAGAAAAAGTCCGATATCGTAGCAATATTTGTAAAGTGGAGTCCAAAAAAATATTTCAAGAACTAAAAAGAAAGTTATGTTAAAACCGTAATAATTTATGGTATTCAAAATGTAAACAGAAAAAAATGGAATTACAGTAAGCCACATTAAACCGAATCCGCCGACTTTTAAATAGAAGAATTCACAAAAAGTTAAAAATGCCTCTATTGCAAAAAGAAAAAGAAAAGAACGTTTTGTAATGATTGTAAAAATTGAAACAAATAAAAATAATGAAAAATATGCAAAGCAAAAGTATGTTTGCATTATATTTTTTTCTCTCAAACAAAAAATTCCCATTATGAGTCCTAAAATGGTCACCGTAATGGAAAGGAAGCAAAGTAGAGAATAGCGTGCAGGATTTGTTTCTTTGTAAAAAATACTTTTTTTACCCATACAGCGTATATTATATATCAACTTAGAGAAAAAAGAAATTTTATAAAATGATTTTTGAGATATTTTTTTCAAAGTAAAAATTTAAACTTTAATTTTTGCCAGAAATTTTTTTATCTTCTGCTTCAATACATTTTCGTATTGAATTTCGTGAAACGCCTACAAATTTTGCAATGTGATTTAAACTCATTCCCCACTTGTGCATTGTTTTTATTTGAAATTCTGCTCCGTCAAGAAGATGTTTTTTATTTATCGAACCTTTTGGTCTGCCAAGTTTTATATTTTCCGCTTTTCGTAAAGCAAGAGCTTCCTTTGTTCTTTGACTGATTAAATTTCTTTCAATTTCAGCACTCAATGCAAAAGCAAACGCCAGAACTTTACTTTGAATATCATCGCCAAGCCGGTAATTATCTTTTACAGTCCAAATTCGTGCTTCTTTCTGCATAATTAAATTCAAAATTGACATTATCATAAAAATCGAACGTCCTAAACGCGACAGTTCCGAGCAGATTATAAGATCTCCTTTTTGAATTTTTTTCAGGATTTTTCCAAGTTCTCGTTTTTCTGGCAGCAAAGTTCCGCTTATTTTTTCTTGAATCCACTTGTCCACATAAATATTATTTTGTTCACAAAATTTTGAAATTTCAAAGCGTTGATTTTCTGTAGTTTGTTTATCTGTGCTTACTCTGATATATGCGTAAATCATATTTTCAAAGATAATTATTTTAAACTCAAAAAGTCCATAAAAGTTAGAATATGAAAATTTTGAATTTTCTTAAAAATTTAGTTTTGCCAAAAAGAATTGAGGCACAACAATTACGAAAAAAAAGGCAAGGCTTATCCACGTAAATGTTTTTATAAAATTCCAGGTGCTCTTGTTTTTTGGAAATTCTCGTGTGTAAATTCGCAAATTTATTACACTTGCTAAACTTCCTATTATTGAGCAAAGTCCTGCGCTGTCGAGTCCGTACAAAAGTGCTTTTAAATTAGAAATTTCTTTTCCTGCAAAAGGCCACAAAACTATACTTGCCGGAACATTTGAAATTAGCTGGCTTAAAAGAATGCTCCAAATGTATTCGTGATTTAAAACACTTTTTCCTAAAAATTCCGAAACTTTTTCGTTGCTGCAGATTGAAGTGGAAAAAATAAAGAAGCACAAAAATGTTAGAAGCAAAACGTAATCTGTTTTTAAGAGAATTTTTCTATCAAAAATTAAAATAATAACGGCTGTAAAAATTGTTACAAAAGGCCAGAGTTTTGTTCTTGTAACAACTGTTAAAATCACCAGGAAGAAAAGCGACAAATACAAAATTCTTTTTCCTTTTCGATTGCCTTGCCATTCTTGAACAAGATTTTGCGGTTCAATGAGAATTTCTTCATTTTCATTTTTTCTGAATAAAATCAGAATAAAAATGTATAAGAGAAAAAAACTGAAAATCCATAAAGGAATCATTATTTTTACAAAATTCCACACAGAAATTCCGCTTTTGCTGAAAATATAAAGATTTTGAGGACTCCCGAAAGGTGTTAAAAGCGAACCTCGTATTGCTGCAATATTTTCAAAGGTCAGTACAGGAAGAATATAATTTTCTTTTTTAGCTGCTCTGAACAAAAAGATTGTAAGTGGAACAAAAATTATAAGTGAAACATCGTTTGTTACAAACATTGATGTAAAAAAAACTCCGTAAACAAAAAATGCCGTAAGATTTCTAATCTTTGAAAAGTTAGAGCATTTTTTTAAGAGTGGAGCAAAAATATTTTCACTCTTAAATCCTTCTAAAACTGTTAAAAGCATAAAAAGCGTTGCTAGCGTTTTCCAGTCAATTTCGGTTAAAAGTTGTTTGTCTGGTGGACTTATAAAAAGTGAAGTGAGGGCAACGGCAATCGAAACAGTAAGCATTGGCTCTTTTTTTAACAGATTTTTTACGGAAACAAAAAAGAACTTAAAAGAATTCATAAGACGATAATATCATAATAAAAAACGTTTCTAAAATAAATCTTTACTGAAGAAATTTTATTTTTAGAGATTTTATGCTAAGAAAAAATTTTTTATAAACAGGAAATTTTATGAGTAAGTGGCGTAATGAAAATTTTCCTTACGAATAAAAAAATTAAGGCAAATATTCTGGATAAATATTTTTCAGTGAATTAAAAATTTTCTGTTTTTTAGAAATATCGCCTTGTGTAAGATTTTCCAAAAGTGAGCGTGCATTTTTTCGTTCAGAATTATTTTGATAATCGCAAGTGCAGGTGAATCCAAAAAAATTTTGTTCTTTTGCCGTTTGAATAAGAGAATTTTCGCTGCAATAATAAAGTGGTCTTATAATTGAAACCTGCGGATAGTTTTTGTAATTAAGTCGCGGCGGCATTGTAGAAAGTTCGCCTTTGTTCAGCATATTCATTAAAAGTGTTTCAAGAACATCGTCAAGATGATGACCAAGCGCAATTTTATTAAAGCCGTTTTTTAGTGCGTAATCTAAAAGTTCCTTGCGCCGCTGAGTTGAGCACCACCAGCAGTTCATTTTTCTTCCAGGTTTCAGGCGTTTTATTATGTCAACATTTATGCTTTCAAAGTCAACATTCCATTTTTGAAGTAAAGCTAAAATTCCTTTAGGAAATTGTGGGGCAAAATCACTTTGAATATTCAGTGCTTTAAAAGTAAAATTTGAATTTGACCTTTTTTTTCGGTTTGCTAAATATTCCAAAAGTGCCGTAGAATCTTTTCCTCCGCTTGCACCAACTAAAATTTTGTCATTTTCTTCTATTAAATTGTAATCATAGCAGGCTTTGTCAATTACTGCAAAAATTTTTGGATACGACATTTAATTTAAAAATCCCATTTTGTTTAAAATTAAACTTGCAGCAACTGTTGCCGCTGTTTCGGTTCTAAGAATTCGGCTTCCCATTCTGCAGCGGATAAAATTAAATTTTTCTAAAAGTTTTCGCTCTCTTTTGCTCCACCCGCGTTCGCTTCCAATCGCCGCAATCGCTGAATCAAAAGAATTTTTTACAGAAGCAGATTTTTCTTTGCAAAAATTAAAATCAGTTTTTTCAAGAGCCGCATTCAGCGAAACTTCTGAATCAACATTATCGAGTGCAAAAAGAGCTGAATTTTGAATTTGTAAAGAATTTGAATCACTGCAGGTAAAATTTTTTAAACATTCATCAAGTGAATTATGAATAAAAATTTGAGGCACGTGAGTTCCTGCCGCCTGAATTGTTCCTTCCAGAAGCATTTTGTAAATTTCCTGAGGATTTGCCAGGTCAGATTTTAAATAAGATTTTTCGCCCAAATCAGTTGCGGTTAAATGAATTTGCGCAGTTCCAAGTCCTGCCATATCGCGCAAAAGTCTTTTCAGTTGAATTGGGCGTGGAAAACCAATAATCATTTTTAGCGGATAAAGAGTTTTGCCTTGTGCCTGCGGATGAAATTCAAAATAAATATTTCCATCTTCAAATTCTTTTTTGTTATGAACGGAATAAGAT
>CAVCIJ010000057.1:0-3273 GCA_963601995.1 bacterium
TTGTTTACGTACAGATCCTGCGATGAACTCAGGATGACGGTTTTGCAAGTTCAGGGTGACATTTTAGAATGACGTATGAACAATATAGTTTGGAGGAGAAAAAAATGATTGATGTCAGCAGGTATAAGACAAATGATGAATTAAAAATAAAAGCAGAATTTGTTACACCAGCTTTTTTAGGTGGAGCGGATAAAGAAGCAGAATTTCGGGTTGCACCTTTTAAAAGTGGAATTAGATATTGGTGGAGAGTTTTGTATGGTTGGAAATATGGAACTGATATAAAAAAGATGGAAGATTCTATTTTTGGATCAACAGACCGAGTTTCATCTTCACGGTTAAAATTAACAATTCCAAATGAGCCGGAGAAGTGTATTTCTTCAGAAAAATTGATAGGTCAAAAATTTAAAACTACTCATCAGGGACGTGAAATTTCGCTTAATATTCTTGATTATCTGGCTTTTGGAAAATGTACTTATGACAGAGATTTGCGTGGAAACAAATATTCTTCGTACATAAAAGCAGATACTTCAATAACATTAACTCTAAAAATCAGCAATCCTGAATATTCCGACCAGATAAAAGATGCTGCAAAAATGTTTTTTAAATATGGAGGAATTGGTGGTCGCTCCAGAAATGGCTTTGGTTCAATGTTTATTAAAGACGGCGATTATAATTTTTCAAAGAAAGTAACTGTTTCTGATAAATTGTTTGAGATTCCAGTTATTTCAAATAAAACAAAATTCTTTATTACAGGACAAAAATTTGAAAAATGGGAAGATGCTCTCTCAGAAGTTGGAATTGCCTATCAAAGTGCAAGAGCAAGTCTGGAAAATAAGCATTCTTTTGAAAGAAGAGGCTTTGTTGCACGACCAATTGAAGCAAGAAATGAATATATTCCTCTGAATATAAAAAAAGAAAGAAGACCAAAAAGTTTTTATCTAGGTGTTCAAAAATCTGATGACGGTTTTCAAGGTTATATAATTTGCCTGCCTATAAACTTTCATGAAACAAACAGTCAAAATAAATATATGGAAGTTTATCAAGAAATGACGAACAGTTTCTCTCAAAAATTATCAGATAAAACAAGTGATTTTTTAGCAGAAATAACGAGATAACAGGAGCTAAAAATGATTAAAAACAATTCAAATTATTGGCAGAATAAACTTAGTCTTTGGCTGCATGATCCAGTTTGCAAAGTTTTTGATATTCCGCATCACGAAGAAATTGCAAAACGAATTGCAGAATTATTATTTCAGTCAATTCCAGAAAAAGATGATTATCAGGTTGCCGATTCAATTGCTTCAAGTTTAGCAAGAATAAATCTTCCTTCCTATAAAGATGGAGGTGCAATTAATTTTTCAGCCAATACGCAAATTGTTCACCCATTGGTAAAAAAATCTTTGCCTGTTGAACTTCCTTCTGTTGATATAGAAAAACTATGTTCAGAAATTGAAGATTTATTAAAAAAAGATTTGGGGCTGGAAAAATCATACGGAGAATTGCAAAGTATTCCAGATGACGAAAAACCTTTAAATGCCTTTTTTAATTACAAAGATACTCCGGAAGATTGGGCAAAAGCCTTATACAATTATTTATTTTTTGCTTTTCAGCGAAGATTAAAAAAGGAAAATATTGGCGGGCTTGGCGCAATTTGGGATATTTTGCCGGCCGATACCCGAATGCCAGACCATCCTTTGTGGCATCATTTAGGCTTAGTTTCTGCGATTGGTTCATCTTTGAATGAGGATGAAAATAATCAAATCGATTTAGTTGTTTTTTCAATTACACCTGTGCAGGATTTTATTGCAAAAGCAAGAAAATTAAGGGACTACTGGTCTGGCTCTGTTCTACTTTCTTATTTGACTTTTACAGGAATGACATCTGTAATTGAAAATCTTGGGCCCGACCATGTGATTTATCCGTCGCTACATAATCAGCCTTTAGTTGATTCTTTTATATCTGAAAAATATAAAATTTCAAAAAAGTTTTTAGCAGAAACAGATGAAATACAAGACATCTTAAAAGATACAAAAGGAATTGCAGCTTTTCCTAACAAATTTATTTTTATCTGTCCTCATAACAAAGTTCAGAAAATGACGTCGGAAATAACCGATTGCATTCAGGAAAAATGGATTTATATTTCATCAGGAATAAAAGACTATATTAAAAAAACTACAAATCCAAATCAAAATTTTGAAAATCTTTTTGACGATCAGGTAAAAGATTTTTGGAAATTCTCTTGGGCATCTTCAAAACTTGCAGAACTTTCTGACAAAGAAGCTTTAAACAAATTGGTTTCAGGTGATGTTGTTGAAAATGAATTTGAAGTTTTAAATTCTTTTGCAAGTCCATATCCAATAAAAAATGTAAGGCTGTACACATCAACACATTCTCTTATTCAAAGTCTTTTGGCGTCTGGTAAAAATAAGCCTT
Source organism: bacterium (assembly GCA_963601995.1). Taxonomy (GTDB): domain Bacteria; phylum Spirochaetota; class Spirochaetia; order Treponematales; family Treponemataceae; genus Treponema_D. The sequence goes on from CAVCIJ010000057.1 coordinate 2,434, forward strand.
CAAAAATTCCTTTTTCACAAAATGGTGAAAAATGCAGCATCTGTGGAGAAAGGGAGGTCTTAAATGATTTTAATCTTTCCAAAAATTCTTCTGCAAAAGATTATTCAAACAATATAAAAGACTTTTGGCAAAAAGTTTTAGAATCTGATTCTCAGAATAAAAATATTCGTGAAAGCGAAAAGCTTTGTGCAATTTGTGCAATAAAAAGATTTTTGCCTATTATGTCTGACAGATTTTCAAAAGATTCTATTTTGCGAGAAATATTTAAAAGCCGAAATGGTAAAAATTTTCCTTCAACCACAGAAATGGCTGCAAAGAGATTTATAAGTAAAATTCCAGAAGATTTTTCAAAGGAAGAAAAAGAAAAATTATTGCAATATCTTCATGGTCAGGATGATTTTCTTGAAGAATCTGATGATTTTGAAAGTAAATTATCAAGTTATAAAAAACAGGGAATTAATTTTACAGACAAAGACAAATATTACGCTGTTCTTTTGATGGATGGCGATAAAATGGGTGATTTAATTAATGGCGAAACTTTTGAAGCAACATATAAAGATATAATTCACCCAGACTTAGCAAAAGAAATAGAAAACGGAAGTGTAAAAGCTGACATTTTGAAAAAATATTTCTCCAAAAAAAGAAATTTAAATCCTGCTTTGCACGCGATGATTTCTGATTCTTTAAATAATTTTGCCCGTTTTGGAGTTCAGCCGGCAGTAAAAAGAGCAAACGGTGAATTGATTTATGCAGGAGGAGATGATGTTTGTGCCGTTCTTCCGTTGGAAAATGCGGTTACTTGTGCTGAAGAAATTGCAAAATCCTATACATTATCTTTTG
>CAVCIJ010000058.1:0-5667 GCA_963601995.1 bacterium
CTTTGATTGTGTTTGCGAGCGCAACGGCAACTGGAGTGGCAATTCCTACGGCAACATCAACTTTTTCTGCAAGAAACTGATTTGCAATCTGATTTGCTGTTGCGATGTCTCCATTTGCATTCTGAAGGTCAAATTCTGCATCGATTCCTGCATCTTTTACTGCGTCCATAATTGCTTTTTCAATGTCGTCGAGTGCAACGTGCTGAACAATTTTTGCAATTCCAATTTTAGTTTTTTTTGATTCAGCTTTTCTTTCTGATTTTTTTGAGCAGCCTGTAAAACTAAAAACAAGAGCTGCTGCCGCCAAAAGTGCCAGCATTTTTTTCATAAAGATTTCCTCTTTTTTTTTGAGTTGAACTGAAAATTCTTAAAGAAACTTCAAAAGATAAAAAATTTCTGAAATTTTCATTAATTTTCATTTATTAGGTTATTATATATAGAAACATTTTTTAACTCAATGCTTATAAAACTTATGAAAAAGTCTTTTATGCAAAAAAAAACGTCAACTTAAGATTTTCAGCAAAGAAACACCTGGTAGAAACTGCAATTTTTACCAGATTTTCATAAGTGAAAGTTAAGATGACGCTTTTTTAATAGAAAATTTTTTGTGTGTTTTATTTGATTTCGTAAATCCAGCCGTCAGGAGCTTTTTCAGTTCCCATCTGAATGCCGGTTAAAGTGTCGCGGAGTTTCTGCATTACAGGACCGCAGTTTTCCATTCCGCTTGGAAGCATAATCTTTTCGTCGTGATCATCAATTTCGCCAATTGGTGAAATTACAGCTGCAGTTCCGCAGAGACCACATTCAACAAAATCCTTAAGTTCGTTTTTATTGATCTGACGTTCTTCAACTTCCATATTCAGATAGTCTTTTGCAACCTGAACAAGTGAACGGCGTGTAATTGAAGGAAGAATTGAATTTGACTTTGGAGTTACAAGTTTGCCGTTTTTTGTAACAAAGAGAATGTTTGCACCGCCAGTTTCTTCAATATAAGTGTGAGTTGCCGGATCTGTGTACATATTTTCTGCATAGCCGTTTTTGTGTGCATCTACAATGTTGTGAAGACTCATTGCATAGTTAAGACCTGCCTTGATGTCTCCAGTACCGTGCGGTGCTGCTCTGTCGAGGTCAGAAATGCGTACTTTTATAGGTTTTACGCCGCCTTTAAAATAAGGTCCTACAGGAGTTACTAAAATTCTAAACTGATATTCTGAAGCTGGTTTTACGCCGATTACTGCGTCTGAACCGAACATATAAGGACGGATGTAGAGAGTTGCGCCGCTTCCGTAAGGAGGAACGTAGTCAATGTTTGCTTTTACTGTGTCAATAACGGCCTGTACAAAGCGTTCTTTTGGGAAAACAGGCATTTCAAGGCGTTCACAGGAAGATGCCATGCGTTCAGCGTTTAAATCAGGGCGGAAACATACAATTTTTCCATCCTGAGTGGTGTAAGCCTTAAGTCCTTCAAAACAAGTCTGTGCATACTGAAGAACACCTGCACATTCGCTGATGGTAATTGAATGATTTTTTGTAAGTTTGCCGCTGTCCCATTTTCCGTCTTTAAAATTTGCAACAAAACTTTTTGCAGTTTCCATGTAACTGAATGAAAGATTTGCCCAATCAATTTTTTTCTTACCCATTTTTATTTCTCCCATTTTTGCACAGCCTTAATAAAATAAGAATGTGCATTTTTTTACTTGCCTCTAGAAATTCAGTTTTTAGGGACACTTTTTATGTTTTCCAATTTAATTAGATTTTTCTTTGTTTGCAATATGATGACTAAAATTTTTATTTTTGAATTATATGCAGTTTTCTTTGAAAAATTTCCGGCAGATAAAAAAGTACCAGTCGGATTGTAGCGGTGGCGAATGCCGTTCAAAAATTGAATTGGAAACCCAGTTAACAGCGAAGTTGACAGGTCAAGTTTTGAATGAAGCGAAACGCAACCGTGAAAAGTCACAAGCTTCGCTTGCTAACGAATTTTCTTGCGAAAACTCGCGAATTTTCTTGTTAAGAAACAAAAAAATTGCTCCAAGTAAGTAAAACTTGTAACGAACTCAAATTTTCTCCAAAAAAAATCAGTAAATGATTTTGTTTAGAACCTTATCTTTTTGACGCCAGTTTTTGTCTACTTTTACCTGCAAATCCAAATCTACTTTGTAAGGAAAAATTTCCCGGCATTCTTTTGCACTTTCGAGCCTGATTTGCTTTATCATCGAAGCACCTTTTCCGATTACAATGCCTTTTTGACTTTCTCGTTCTACGCAAATTGAGGCACGCACTTTTAAAAGATTTTCGTTTGCCATTTTCATATTGTCGATTGAGACATAAATTGCGTGCGGAAGTTCCTGGTCAAGACGATTTATTGCCTGACCGCGGATTATTTCTGCGATTCTAAAACTTACTTCCTGGTCAGTGTAATATTCTTCAGGGTAAAGATGCGGCGATTCCGGGGCAAGTGAATAAAGTGCCCTTAGAACGTCGTTTACATTTTGATCTTCTTTTGCGCTCATTTCGATTAAACGATTTTCTTCAAGTTCTGGAAAAACTTCTTTTACAAATTTTTTTGCCCGTTCAATATTCGCTTTTGAATCTTCGATTTTGTTGATTGCGATTACAAGCTTTGATGAAAAAGGTTTTGCCATTCTTGCAATGAGTCTTTCTTCTTCGGCCTGTTCTCTGGTGGAATCAATTATGTAAAGAATTGCGTCGCTGTCTTCTATTTGTTCAGCTGCAATTTTTGTTAACTTCAGGTTGAGTTTTTTTTCGCTCAGGTGAAGGCCCGGCGTGTCTATAAAAACAAGCTGTCCTAAAGATGTGTTTACGATTCCGCGTATTGCGTTGCGAGTTGTTTGTGGAACTGAACTTACAATGCTGATGTTTTCTCCGCTTGCTGTGTTTAAAAAAGTTGATTTTCCTGCACTTGGTCTGCCAATTATTGAAACAAGGGCAGTTTTTGCTCCGATTTCAGATTTTGTTTCCTGAGCAGTTTGCAAAGAATTTTCATCTTGATTTTTGCAAATTTGATTGTTTGAATTTATTTCTGACATAAGAAGATTATAGATGAAAAACGATTTTCTTGTAACCAGGAATTTTTTTCCTGGAAAGAAGAAAATTTGTTTCTTAAGAAAAAGAGTGTTGTTTGCAGAAAATTTTATTTGATGACACGTGCGGTGTGTTACTGACAAAATTTTTTCTTACAGAAAATTTTTCTGGTTAAGAAGTGCTTTTTTTTATTACAGGAAATTTTATTTGCAGCAGGCGCGTTTTATGTTTGATAAAAAATTTTTCGATATTTCAAGCAGCGTAATTAACAAAAATAATCCTTTGTTTATAAAAATTTTCTTAGAAAAAAAATTGCTCTGATTTTACAAAAAAATGCTTGCGCGCGGATAAAAAAGCATTATAATGATAGTGTTACTATCAGTAGACTTTAGTTCTATGATTTTAAATTTTTTAAAAAAGGAGTTTCTTATGAAATTCAGAAAATCAGCCTTGATTATTATGTCTTGTGCATTATTTGCTCTTCCGTCAGTTGCTCAGGAAGCAGAAAATCCTATTGTATACAATCTTGGAGTTGACTTTGCCTTTTATCCAAAGTGGAATCACAATTCTACAGGTACAGCTCAGAATGTAATGCAGTTTGCGGAATTTGGCGGTATTTATAATAATCTTGAGGGAAGAATCAATCTTTCAGGAACTTATACAATTCCAACTCCACTTGGCGATAATTGGCTTTTGAGCGGAGCAAATCTTAGCATTACAGAAAATCTGGAAATTACACCAGTTTCTTTTGCACCTAGCACATCTGTTTCGTTTACACCACTTCCTTTCCTTGTTTTCCAGGGCGGAATCAAAGTTGGAACAGGCTGGGATATAGGCAGCATTTTTGGTGGCGGAATGTCTCTTTACAATTCGACTGCAAATTCTTACGACGAACTTGGAGCATTTACAAGTCTTTTTGCAAAATATTGGGCTCAGGGAACTTTCCAGTTTGATACAGGTGCTTTAGTAAGCGGAGATTGGACTCACGTTCAGATGATGTATACTTATCAGACTTATTACGAAGGACTTACAGGTGCTGCAGATCAGGAACTTTGGGCCTGGCAGTGTACAGGAAACAAAGTTAACGGTGTAAAAGAATATCAGCAGGCAATTTTAGCCTACGCTATGCCTCTTGTTTTGAGTCGTGTTGGAATTGTTTGGGAAAGCGACAGATACTACAGCGACAATGCTTATGCAAATGCTGATTACAGGGCTTCTCTTGCTGAATACAATTTGAGTGCAATGGGTCAGATTACTTTCAGCGAAAATGATACTCTTACAATTCTTGCAAATTTTGCAACCCGCCGCACATATTCAACTTACGTAGAAGATGTTCCAGAATCAGAACTTTCTACATCTGGATTTGAATGGTATTTCAAGCGCCTTGCACTTAGCTATTCACATAGATTCTAATTTTACTGATTTAAGCCGCTTTTAAAATCTGATTTTTTTTGCGGCTTTATGAAAAAGTGCCGTTTCCCACTTAGTTAAAATTTTGTGGCGAAGCGGCATTTTTTTTGTTTTCAAATGAATCTAAGATAAAAAAAATGGTGTTTTATAATTGATTTTTTTAGCTTAGTTTTAAAATAAAAAAAGCCTTCTGTACCAAAAATCAGTACAAAAGGTTTCTCGTGGTCCCGGCGGGGTTCGAACTCGCCACCTTCTGCTTAGGAGGCAGACGCTCTATCCATAATGAGCTACGGGGCCGAAAATTCAAGCTGAAATAAAAATTGTAAAACTAAATGTTTTTCTTTTTACGCTTAAAAATGTAGTTCTAACACTGATTTTTTGAAATTTTTTAGAAAAGTTAATCTCAAAAATCAGTGTAAAACTAAAAATCAGTAGAAAATTATTTATCTTTTGCTCTTTCTACGAATGAACCATCGCGTGTATCAATTACAATGCGTTCGTCCTGGTCAATGAACAAAGGAACTTTTACTTCAACTCCAGTGTCAAGAGTTGCAGGCTTCAGTGATTTTCCTGAAGTATCTCCCTTAATTCCTGGTTCGCAGTAAGTAACTGTACGTACAACGTTGATTGGAAGACTAACTCCTACAGGTTTTCCTTCGTAATAAGTGATTTTTACTTCGTAGTCATCATCTGGAGAAATCCATCCGGCATTGTCGCCTAAATCGTCTTTTTCCATTGGAACATCGTCGTAAGTTGATTGATCCATAAAGTGGAAAGTATCTCCGTCAATGTAAGAAAGTTTTACAAGCTTTTCTTCAAGTTCAACTTCCTCAAATTTTTCTCCGGCGTCAAGACCTAAATCCTGAGTGCCTCCAGTAACAATATTCTTAACACGAAGTTTAACTGTAATACCCTGGCGGCCACCTTTCTGACCAAGCATCTTCTGAACAATAAATGCAGAACCTTCATACATAAATGCGGTTCCAACTTTAATTTCATTTGTAGTTAACATAAACCTACCCTATAAAAAGATTTTATTTATTATACAAAAAAAGGAGATTGCTTTCAATAATTTTGTGATTTTGCCGTTTGCCGATTTTTTTTCTGGAGCATACTTTTCTTCTTGCGGCCGGTCTTCCAGAACTCCGCTTTTGCTACGGTATTTTTGCTTCGCAAAAACACTTGCCTTGCGGCAATTCTTCCACGCCGGGC
>CAVCIJ010000059.1:0-4417 GCA_963601995.1 bacterium
TGCTTCCTGTTACTGCCATTCGGATTGGCATCATAAAATCTCCAAGTTTTATTCCAAGATTATTTGAGTAATCCTTTGCCAGCTGCTCAGCTTCTTCGTGACTGAGTGACGGAAGTTTTTCAATAAAGCCAATCGCATTTTCCAGAACTTCCTTTGTTTTTGCTGCATCAAGGCGTTTTGGAATAATCTGATCTGCTGGCGGAACCTGCGGCTCAGTAAACATAAAGTGAACCATTTCAGCTGCTTCTGTAAGGAACTTGAGCCTTTCCTGAATAAGCGGCATAAGTCCCAGAAGAATGCGTTTTACATCGGCACTTGTTAAATTCATAGATTTATCAACGCAGTAAGGCTCGCCGTCACTTCCCAGCGCAACGCCAGAAAATTCAGGACCAACATTAGGCTTTGGCTGCGGATTTTCAGGATTTATTTCAAGAGATGCATCACCTGTTCCCGTAATGAACGGCAAAGTCCACTTGTAAAGTTCTTCTGCACTCATAGCACGGATATACTGACCGTTGTACCATTCAAGTTTTTTGTAATCAAAAACTGCCGGAGCCTTGTTTAAATGCTCAAGTTTAAAGTTTGCGGCAAGTTCTTCAAGTGTATAAATATCCTTACCTTCTTCATAAGAACAGCCAAGAAGTGCTACATAATTTATAATTGCCTGAGGTAAATATCCTCTTGCGCGGAATTCGTTAAGTGAAGTTGAACCGTGCCGCTTAGAGAGTTTTTTTCCGTCAGAACCGTTTACCATTGGAAGATGACAGAATTCCGGATGCTGCCAGCCAAAAGAGCGGTACATCTGAACGTGAAGAGGAGTTGAAGGAATCCATTCCTGTGCCCTCATAACATGAGATATTTTCATCAGATGATCGTCAACAATATTTGCAAGATGATATGTAGGAAATCCGTCTGATTTAAGAAGAATTGGATCAGGCGAAATATCCTCGTTTTTCCACTCAATGTCGCCAAGAAGATGATCATGGAAAATAGTTTTTCCCTCAAGCGGAACTTTAAGTCTTATAACATAAGGTTTTCCCGCAGCAAGATTTTCCTTGATTTCATCCTCTGTTAAAGAGCGGCAGTGTCTGTCGTATCCAGGCGGCATTTTGTTTTCAGTTTGAATTTTTCGAATTCTCTCAAGTCTTTCGGAATCACAAAAACAATAATAAGCCTCGCCTTTTTCAACAAGTTCATTTGCGTATTTTTTGTAAAGTTCAAATCTTTCGCTCTGAACATAAGGTCCGTATTCACCCCCCTTGTTTCCGCCTTCATCCCAGTCAATTCCAAGCCAGGCAAGCGTGTCGTAAAGATTTTTTACATATTTTTCATCGTAGCGCGTGCGGTCAGTATCCTCAAGACGCAAAATAAATTTTCCGCCCTGTGAACGCGCAAAAAGATAATTGAACAAAGCAGTTCTTACTCCACCAATGTGCTGCATTCCTGTAGGCGAAGGCGCGTATCTAACTCTAACTTCAGACATAAATTCTCCTATTTAAAAATTCTTAGAAAAATATAAGCACTTCTAAAAATTACAATTTTTAAAGGTTCTCTATGATATATTTTTTTTTCTTAAGAAACAATACTTAAAGGAATTGCAATTTTTTTTTGATTTCTGCACAGATTTTTAATGTTGCAAAGTTTTTTTTGAAGCAATTGATTAGCGAAAATTCAGTAAACAATCAATAAAAAAAATTTATAATTTGACCTAACAGCGAAATTTGTATTAGTATGAATTTGATGAACTTTTTTTATGCAGAAGTATAAAACTGTCGGAAAATACCGTCAGTTTTTGATTTAAAGAGTTTGCATTGCAGACTTTTTGTTGGAGGAAAAAAAATGAAAAAATTATTGTCAGTTTTAGCAATCACGGCAACGATTGCAAGTTCAAGTTTTGCACTTTCTGCGGGAATTGGAGGAACAGGTTTTCTTGGAAAAGATATTGCAGAATCCACAGCAACCACAGAAATTGCAAATGATGTAAAAAGCGTAACTCTTGACACAAATTTAAATTACGGATTTGGAGCGTATGGCTATCTTGGAATTCTTGGAGGACTCGGAGTTCAGGCAGAAGCAAATCTTACAAAGGGAACAACTTCAATCAGCGGACTTCAGGAAGGAGATGTTTCTGATTTTGAACTTTGGACTTTAGATGTTCCTGTAATGCTTTGGGCCAATTTTGATTTTGGACCTTTAACAGTTGGTGGCGGTGCCGGAGTAAATTTCTCATTCAGTCTTGATTCAGGAAGTATTTCAGAACTTTATTCGCAAACAAAGGCAAACTACAGCGACAACAATTACCGCACAGGACTGGCAGCTGGATTAAATGCAAAGCTTTTCCTGGGTGATCATTTTGGTCTTGTAGTTCAGGGACTCTTTATTGCAGAATTTGATCCTACAACAATTCCGGTTAACATAGAAGATTATACATCAGATGAACTTCCAACAATTTCTTACACACGTCGTTCAATTTACGGTTCAATAGGAATCGAATACAAATTATAAAAAGTAAAAAAGCCGGGCGTAGTATAAAAGCTGCGTCCGACTTTGAAAATTTCAAATTTCCATAAAAAATATTCTTCTAAAACTGCGATAAAAAAAACTTCACACACTAGAAAATTCCAGTTGATTTACTCGCAAATACAATTTAAAGTACAAAAATGAATAAAAAAGTTATTTTTCTGCTCTCAGACATTGAAGCACCTGTTAAATCCGTAAAAAGAATTCCATCTGACAATTTTCTTCTTGTAAAAAAAAATCTTGATTTTTTAGAAAATGAAATAGTTTTTGATGAACCACCATTCTGCATTGCGGTTTACCTTTCACAAAACAGCAGAACAGATTTTAAATCAATAAAAATTTCTCTTTTCAGCCTGATTGAATGTCCCATTATCAATTTGAACAGTCTTTCAAAATTTGATGAATTTTTTCTTTCAATAGGCAGGGAAAAAATGTTAAACGCTCTAAAAATATCTGCATTGAATGCTAAAAGAACTAATTCAATTTTAAAAAATAAAGAAATGGCTGAATATTATTACCGCGTAAAACGTGCTTGCGATACAGATGGAATTATTTTGCTTACAGGAGAAAGTGGAACAGGGAAAAACTACACGGCGTCTCTTATCCACAAAAACTCAGCAAGAAGAAAGCACAATTTTATAAATTTGAATTTAACTGAAATAACTCCCACGCTGATTGAATCAAAACTTTTTGGTACAACAAAATCTTCTTATACAGGTGCTGCGGATAAAAAAGGAATTTTTGAAGAAGTTCAAAAAGGAACTTTATGTCTCGACGAAATTCACGAAATGGAATTTGAATTGCAAACAAAAATTTATGATCTTATGGATTCAAAAAAGTTTTGCCGGCTTGGTTCAAATACAAAAAATCAATTTTTGGGGCGTCTGATTTTTACAACAAACGGTGATTTAAAAAAACTTGTAGATGAAGGAAAATTCAAAGAGGCACTTTACTACAGAATAAAAATTTTTGTTATCCAGGTGCCGCCGCTACGACTTCACATGCAGGACATCGACTTTCTTGCGGCAAAATTTGCAGATGAATACGGCAAAACGCTTTCATCTCAGGCATTAAAAAAACTTCATCAATATGACTGGCCTGGAAACGTGCGAGAGTTAAAAAATACGGTGCAGTCAGCCTGCGTCTACGAAATAGGAAATACAGTCAGCGAAGACAGCATATTCTTTGAATAAAAAAATTTTATGCATAAAAGAGGAAGTCTCAGAAGTCTGAAATGAGATGAATTTATAAAAAACGCATTCAAGTTCAATCAATTTTCAAGCAAAATTATAATTTTTTATAGATTTACCTGTTTTTAGCTCTTAACTCTTTTCTGCATGAAAATTCATTTTATTTTATTAGCATTGACACTTTCTGACCAATAATTTATATTCTCCTGAATATGAAATTTTCTGTCACCGGACAGAAAGAAATGCTATTGAGCCAATTCTGGCGGCGCAGTCGTTGTATCTAAAATACTGACGATGTGGCGGAAAAGAGCATTCACAAAAGAATACCTATAGGTCTGGAGAAATCCATGCAGGTGTCTTTTCGTGAATGCTTTTTTTTTTTGCTTTTTTCTGTTCGCTTGTGCCGGATTTGACGCTAATTCATTTTTTTAGTTTTATAGGAGTTTTTATGAAAAAAAATCTTTTTATTCCTCAGCTTTCTGTCTCAGAAAAAATCCTTTGGGCAGCTTCCGCCGCCGGAGTTATTTTTCTTTTCTGTTTTGTTTCTTCTAAAAATCCGCTTACGCTTGCGGCAACTTTAGTAGGCGTAACATCTTTGCTTTTTACCGCAAAGGGGCACGTTTCAGGTCAGTTTTTGCAGCTTCTTTTTTGCGTTCTCTATGCGATTGTTTCTCTCGGATTTAAATATTACGGAGAAGCAATCACTT
>CAVCIJ010000060.1:0-20637 GCA_963601995.1 bacterium
AGAAGACGCATGTCTTCATATCTTAATTTTTTGGGAGATTTATATGCCCGACGGGTCGATACCCTTATTAGTTTCACTTTTTGTTTTAATTGCTTTTTCCGCTTTCTTTTCTGCGACGGAAACCGCATTCACCAGTGCAAGCAGAATCAAACTCAAATCGCTTTGTTCCAACGGAAACAAACGCGCCAGCAAGGTTCTTTACCTTTCTGAAAATTCCTACGACAAACTTTTAAGTACAATCTTAATCGGCAACAACATTGTAAACCTTTCTGCTTCTACAATCTGTGCAGTTTTGTTTGCAAAACTTCTTGCTCATTCACAGATTAATTCTTCCGTAGTTTCTACAGTCGTAATTACACTCGCTGTCCTTATTTTTGGCGAAATTACTCCAAAATACATTGGAAAAGCCTGCGCCGAAAAATTTGCAATGCTCGTCTGTCCGTTAATTTCTGTTCTTATCTTTGTTTTTTACCCGCTGAACTTTTTATTTTCCTGCTGGAAGAAATTCATTGTAAAGCTTTTTAAATTTGATTCAAAAGACGTAATAACAGAAGAAGAGCTCATTACAATTGTGGAAGAAGCCCAGGAAGACGGAACAATCAAAGAGCACGAAAAAGCACTTATCCGTTCGGTAATTGAATTTGATGATCTCGATGCAGACGACATTATTGTTCCGCGCGTAAATATTTGCGCAGTTGAACAAAATGCAACTTTCGAAGAAATTAAACAGAAATTTGAAAGTTCTGGATTTTCTCGTCTGCCGGTCTTCGACAAAGAAATTGACTCAATTACCGGAATTATCCACGAAAAAGATTTTTATAAAATCTATGGAACAGACAAACCGCTTGCAGAGATTATTCAAAAACCGTTCTTTTCTACTGGAAAAAATAAAATTTCTAAATTGTTTAAACAGATGCAAAAAGAACGAAGCCACATGGCAATTATTATTGACGAATACGGTGGAACAAGCGGGCTTGTAACAATGGAAGATATTCTTGAAGAACTCGTTGGCGAAATTTACGATGAGCACGACGACCAGGTTGAATATATAAAACCGTGTTCAGGGAATGCTTTTATTGTTAACGGAGAAACTCCACTCTATAAATTCTTTAAGTTTTTTGAATTAAAAGAAGACGAATCTGTTGAATCAAATACAGTAAGCGGCTGGATAATAGAAACCCTCGGAGACTTTCCGGAAACTGGCAAAAAAATTGTCTGCCAGGAAAAAATTGAATTTGAAATTCTTGAAACGGATAAAAATACTATCCGCAGTATAAAAGTTGTAAAAACAGCTTAGAAGACTAAAAACTTATAAAGAACTAATATTTTACTGCCTGCCGTCTTTTTTTAGAAAAAGTTTTTATCTTGTTTAGCAAATTTAAAACTGTTATAATTTTTTGAGATTCAAAAATTTTTAGATTCAGATGATTTTGAATTTAATGTAGCCGTATTCGGAGAAACCGTACTGATGAAAAAATCCTTAAAATTGTTTTTTACATTTTTGCTTTGCTTTGCAAGTTTATTTTCATTGAATTTTATTTCCTGCGCTTCTAGTTCAAGCCTTGTTCAAAATCAGAACAGCGAAAATTTTTCTAAGGAAGAAAGTGTAAAAAAATTGTCAGCTTCAAAAGGTTTTGCAAAAAAAACTTGGACTTTATTTCTTTACGATAATTGTCCCGAAACAACAGCTGCACTTACCGCAGAAATGGCTTTAAAAAGCACAATCGAAGACTATTCTGGAAAAACAGAGTTCAATTATGATGCAAATAATATCGAAAATACTAGCGGGCTTTTTTTTGAATATTTGACTTACTGCGAAAAAATAAGGGAAAGTATAGAAAACTTTTCAGGACAGAAAAATGAATGCAAATTAAGTTTTAACACCGCAAAAGACAAAAGCGGAACTGAACTTGATTTTTCTAGCAAAGAAATAACTTATAAAACATTAAAATTTATTGAGGAATCGAATTTTAGCGAAGTTTGGGCATTTTATGAATCCGAAGAGCCTGATTACGTAGTGGAACAGTGAAGTTGTTTGCTAAAAAATCCATAAAATAAACTGAATCCAAGAAAAATGACAGAAAACGAAAATTATCTTAGTGAACAACTAATTACTTATATTGGAAATAAGCGTTCGCTTTTAAATTTTATACGAGAAGGCGTTGAACTTGCACAAAATGAGCTTGGTAAATCAAAAATTTCTACATTTGACGTTTTTAGTGGGAGTGGAATTGTTTCTCGTTTTCTAAAAAAATATTCAAGTCATCAATATGCAAATGATATGGAAAATTATGCTTCCATAATCAGTGAATGTTATCTTAGCAACAAAAAAGATTTGGATTTGCAAAAAATTCAGAATTTTTACGATTTGCTCACAAAATCCTGCGAGGAAAATATGCAGAATTTTTTAGATGAAAGTAAAACTTCATTTAAAAAAATTCCCGGATTTATTTCTGAATATTATGCACCAAAAGATTTAAATAACATTCAGAGCGGAGAACGATGTTTTTATACGCCGTACAACGCCTGCTATATTGACTGTATGCGGCAATTGATTGCCACAGAAATTCCTCAGGAATACCAGAAATTTTTTATTGCACCGCTGCTTTCTGAAAGTTCAATTCATGCAAATACCGGCGGAGTTTTTAAAGGATTTTATAAAAACAGCAAAACTGGAATTGGAAAATTTGGTGGTAACGGAGCAAATGCTTTAACTAGAATTCAAGGACACATAAAACTTCCTTTTCCGGTTTTTAGTTCGTACAAAAGTAATTTTACAGTTTTTCAGTCTGATGCAAATCTTCTGGTTAAAGAAAAGAAAGCTCCAAAAGTTCATCTTGCTTATATAGATCCGCCTTATAATCAGCATCCTTATGGTTCAAATTATTTTATGCTGAATCTTATTGCCGACTATAAAAAGCCTGACCCTGAAAAAATGAGTCTTGTTTCTGGAATTCCAAAAAACTGGAATCGCAGCGACTATAACAAAAAGAAACTTGTAAAAAACAAATTTCAGGAAATGCTGCAGAATTTAAATGCAAAATATCTTTTAATTTCTTTTAATAATGAAGGTTTCATTAGCGAAGAAGAAATGATTGAACTCTTGAGCAGTGTAGGCGAAGTGCGCGTTCTTGAAGCAAATTACAATGCTTACAGAGCAAGCAGAAATTTAAGCACCCGCGCCTTACATACAAAAGAATTTCTTTACATAGTAAAAAAATAAACTAAAATATTGCTAATGCCGAAATTGGAAGATGATCACTGTAGCCGACATTTGTATCCCAAAATGAAAATTCATAAGGTTTGTTATTTTTTTTACCAAACCATTTGCCATCTGTTTCCACAGTAAAGTTTTTGTATCCAGAAGGTCCGCCAAAAAACATATTGTCAATTCGGCTCCATTCATTCATAAAGTTATAAGAACCAGGCTCTTGTAGGGAATTTTCTTGATCAAACCATGGACTTAGAACTTCTACAAATTCATCGTTGAACTCGAAATTTCTGCCGCCTCGCAAAAGAATTTTCTGTCCATTTTCGCATCTTTCTCCAGCCTTAAATTTTAGAATATCCCGGTTAAAATCTCCTAGTGCCACATAAGCCTTTTTTTGATTTTCAAGAATTTGAATACGTCGCGAAAGAAGCATTTCCTGTGCATTACGCCATTTTTCCGTACTTTCTTCACCTCCGCTCATGCTTTTCCAGTGATTTACAAGAAGAACAAGTTCTCTTCCATTTTTTTCAACTGAAACTTGCAAAATCGGTCTCATACTCGGAACTTTGCTTTGACTCTGACTAAAATCCAAAGAATGAACAGTCATATTTTTAAGCGGATAACGGGAAAGTACTGCGCATCCAATTGCACTTCCTTCATCTTTTGCAAAACATCCATGTTTATAATGCTTTTTAAAATTCCATTCACCTGCAAGAAAATTACTTATATCCCGCAAAATTCCTTCGTTTTCAATCTCTTGCATTACGTATACATCGCTGTCCACCGCCTTTAAAACTTCTACAAGGTTTTTAAGTCTTTTTGTGTACATTTCTTTGTTCCAATGCGTGTTTTTGCTAAATTCTTTGTACTCACATCCATCAGTTACGCTGTCAAAAAAAGTTAGAAGATTCCATGAAGTAATTTTTAAGCTTTCTAAATTTTCAGTTTCGTCAAAACTTGAAAGCGATTTTACTCTGTCAGCGAAATCTGTTTCAGAAGAAAATTCATCGATGTTTGCGCATGAAAAAATTACACTTGTAAAAAAAATTAAAATCGAAAAAAGAAAAACTCTCTTAAAATTCACTTTGTTTACCTCAAAATCACTTTTTAAGTCAGAATAAAAGATGTCAAAAGTACGACGAACTTTTAAAACTTCCTCTATCTATATCTACCGGAGAAATTCAAAAATGTAAAAAATCTACAAATTTCTTTTAAAAAATTATAAATTTCTAAATCACAAAACTTTTCTTTAAAATAGAATTATTGTGATAAAATTCACAAAAATCGTATTTTTGAGCAAAAATTGCTGATTTTATAAAGAATTCTTCTTTCTTCAGGCAAATTTTCTAGACCAAGCAAAAAATCTTAACTAAAATATCAGTATCGAAGTGAAAAATCCTGTGATTTTTTTCACAGTAAAAGGCGGCAGAAAAATGTTCATTCCGGAAAATACAAAACGACGTTTGGTTTTGCTGAACAGATTTCTTTCGAATTTTACAGAAAAAACAATCACTTCTCAAAAAATTCAGCAGATTGCAGGCTGGTCGGCAGCAGTTATAAGGCGTGATATTTCACTCTTAGGAATTACCTGTGGTGCGAGTAACGGATACAAAGTTGATGAATTGAAGGAAAAACTAAAAGAAACGCTTCATTTATCAGAAAAAAATAAAAAGTGCTGCATTGTTGGACTTGGAAAAGTTGGTCAGGCTTTGCTTGACAGTTCAGAACTTGATTCATCTCCATTTAAAATTGTCGCAGGATTTGATTCAAACGTAAATAGAACTGAAGTTTTGCGTTCAGTTTTTCCGCTTCATCCAACAACAAAACTTGGCGAAATAATTAGGGAAGAAAAAATTTCCTATGCAATTCTTACTGTTTTGCCAGAAGAGGCACAGAGCCTTACAAATAAATTGTGCGAAAGCGGAATAAAAGGAATTGTGAACTACACAAAATGTCTCCTTACAGTTCCGCCTTCTGTTATGGTAGAAAATGTCTGTTTACTTACTGCGCTTGAAACAATCTGTGCGGGTTCAGAAGAAAATAATCAATAAGCACGGCTTAAAACCGTTGCAAAAATATAAAAATACGTGCAAAGGGGTGCGGAAAATGTCTAGAGTTTACAATTTTAGTGCAGGACCAAGTTGCTTGCCTGAAGAGGTGTTAAAAGAGTGCGCTGCAGAAATGCTTGATTACAACGGAACCGGTCAGTCTGTTATGGAAATGAGTCATCGTTCAAAAGCATATGAGCCGATTATTCAGGATGCAGAAGCAATGGTTAGAAAATTGATGAATGTTCCTGATAACTATAAAATTCTGTTTTTGCAGGGCGGTGGTTCTACACAGTTTGCAATGGTTGCACAGAATCTTGGAATTCACACAGGAAAAGCTGCTTACATTCAGACCGGTGTTTGGGCAAAAAAAGCAGCCGCTGAAGCACGTCATTTAGGAGTTGATGTTGATATTATTGCCTCAAGTGAAGATAAGGGCTATTCATACATTCCAAAAGTTGAAAAAGTAAGCGGCGACTATGACTACGTTTATATTTGCTTCAATAATACAATTATGGGAACTCACTACGAGTACATTCCAAACACAGGAAACATTCCGCTGGTTGCAGATATTTCTTCTTGTGTTTTAAGTGAACCGCTTGATATTTCAAAATTCGGTTTGGTTTACGCTGGTGCGCAAAAAAATCTGGCTCCGGCAGGCGTTACTCTTGTAATTATCCGCGAAGATTTAATTACAGAAAGTCCCCTCTCAGGCACTCCTACAATGCTTACTTACAAAACACATGCAGATGCAGATTCAATGTACAATACACCGCCTTGTTATACAATTTATGTTCTTGGAAAAGTTCTTCATTGGATTGAAAAAAACGGTGGTGCAGAAGGAATGCTTAAGCGCAATCAAGAAAAAGCAAATTATCTTTATGATTATCTTGATAGTTCTGACTTTTATCACGCAACTGCTCAAAAAGGAAGCCGTTCGCTGATGAATGTTCCGTTCCTTACAAAATATTCAACTGGCGCTGAAGACGAAGCATCTAAGGCAAAAGAAAAAGAAATCAACGACAAGTTCGTAAAAGAAGCGGCTGCGGCAGGTCTTGTAAATCTTAAAGGACACAGACTTGTTGGCGGAATGAGAGCTTCAATTTACAACGCAATGACTCTTGACGGAGTAAAAGCACTTGTAGACTTTATGAAAAAATTTGCTGAGGAAAATAAATAGAAATTTAAAGGCGGTCCGGCGCTTTGCGCCGTCGCTATGTTCGGGGTTCGCTAACGCTCATTACCTAGCGGTAACGCTTCGCGCCCCTGCCAGCGCTACCGCTGGTGCTAAGAAAACAAAAATCTTGTATAGATTTGATTTTTCGTAACAAAATCGTCAGAAAAAAAGGAAATTTATATGTATAAAATTCAAACTTTAGACAGAATAAGCGCAGTTGGTTTAGATAACTTTCCGCGCGATGATTATGAAATTGCAAGTGAAATTGTAAATCCAGATGCAATTTTGGTTCGCTCTCATGATATGCTTTCAATGGAACTTCCAGCAAATGTAAAGGCAATTGCAAGAGCTGGTGCCGGAGTAAATAACATTCCGGTAAAAGAACTTGCTTCAAAGGGCGTTGTTGTTTTTAACACACCTGGTGCAAATGCAAATGCAGTAAAAGAACTTGTAATTCTTTCGCTCTTAATTGCAAGCCGCCCTATAATTGCAGCAAATAAATGGGTAAATTCTTTGGCAGGAAAAGGCGCTGAAATCGCAGGTCTTGCAGAAAAAGGTAAAAAGAATTTTATTGGTCAAGAACTTAAAGGAAAAACGCTTGGCGTAATCGGACTTGGAGCAATTGGTGCAATGGTTGCAAACACAGCCATTGAACTTGGAATGAATGTAATTGGTTACGATCCATTTCTTTCAGTTGACGCAGCCTGGAACTTGAAATCTCAGGTAAAACACGCAGAAACTTTGGACACACTTTTTGCAAAAGCAGACTACATCACAGTTCACGTGCCTGAAACTCCAGATACAAAGGGACTTGTAAGTGCTTCTACAATCAAAAATATGAAAGACGGAGTTCGCATTATAAACATTGCACGCGGCGGTCTTGTAAACAACGAAGATGTTCTTGCAGCAATCGAAAATGGCAAAATTTCATGTATGATTACAGACTTTGCAGCCGAAGAACTTTTGAATAACGAAAACGTCATCTGCCTGCCACATTTAGGCGCATCAACTCCAGAAGCTGAAGATAACTGTGCTGTTATGGCAGTAAAAGAACTCAGAGACTTTTTGGAAACTGGTGCAATTAAAAACAGCGTAAATTTCCCAAAATGCAAAATGGACTCGGCAATTCCTGATGGCGGAACAAGACTTTGCATAGCGCATAAAAATGTTCCAAATATGATTGCTCAGTTTACAAGTGCACTTGGTCTTGCAAAATTTAATATCAGCGGAATGGTTGACCAAAACCGCAACGATATTGCTTACTGTATGATTGATGTAGATGGAAAAGTTGATGATGAAACAATCAAAACTCTTTCAAAAGCAGAAGGCGTAATCAGCGTAAGACCAATTTACGCATAAATTTTTACTTTTACCAAAAAGGCATTGCTGATTTAAAATTTTTTTTGTCAGCAGTACCTTCTTTTGTAAAAAAAATCATCACAAAAAATAAAAAATAAGGTCAAAATGAAGCAAAAAAAATCAGCCATTCACTTAAAAATTGCAGCAATATTCAGTTTTATTTTGATTTTAATTTCCTGCAAAAACACATCTATTATAAATCTTGAACTTAAGTACAAAAATCCTGATTTAAATTACTATCACACACTTACGCTTCTTGATGATGGAATATTTAACTACTATTTATCAAATGCTGGTGCAAATCAAAATGAGGAATTTTTTATAGAACTTATTACAGGAACTTATGAGCTTGGCAGGAAGTCATTTATTTTAAATCCTCTGGAAATGAAAATGTATGTAAGTTCCGGCGGAAAAATTTATGATACTTCAGAAAATTACAGCAATCAGCAAAAACAAAATGAATTTACTGCCATAAAGGGCAGATATACTTACAAAAAACGCGGCAGTCAGATTTTAATCATTGATCAAAACGGCACGCCGCGAATTTTTGAAGCAAAATCTTTAAATTAAAAAATAAACGCTAAAGAAGTGTAAAGTGCTTCCTGCAATGGCAAAAACATAAAAGATTGTTCTTGTCCATTTGTATTTGCGCAAAAGGAAGAAAAGTCCGCCGAATGTATAAGAAGCACCTCCTGCAAAAAGCATTGCACGGCTAAGTTTAGAAAGTTCACTTCCAAGCGGATAAAAACTAAATGTAGCTACAATCAGCCAGCCTAAAACTAAATAAGAAAAAATTGAAAATCCTCTCATTTTTGAGCCGAGAGCTGCATAAAGCAAAATTAAAACGCCTGTAACAACCCAAACAAAAATAGCAACTGCAAATCCTGTGTGTCCAGGAATTTTTGCAAGAATAAAAGGTGTATAAGTTCCTGCAATTAAATAGTAAATTGCACAGTGATTTAAAATAGAAAATATTTTTCTTGCATACAAAGATTGAATTGCGTGGTACAAAGTTGTAAGCAGATACAAAATTATCAAAGAGGATCCGAATATTGAAAAGCTTGTAATAATTCTTGCCGGACTAAAATTTTCTGGAGTGTAAAGAGCACCGCGTATAACAAGCAGAACCAGGGCAGCAACACTTAATCCGGCACCAATTCCGCCAACCAAAGAATTTACAATATCTTCGCCCAAAGAAAACTGACGTGGCTGCCTTGCATTGTAAGCGAGACGTGCATTTGCCTTTTGAATTTTCAAAGCTTTTTTTTGCTCACGCTCCGCTTCTTTAGCCTTTTTGCGTTCAGGATTATTTGCGTATTCAAGTTTTACTTCCTTGATTTTTTCTTTAGCTTGAGCCTTTATTGTTCTTATTGCAGCTTTCTTTTTTGCCTTGATTGAACTGCGTGTAATTTTTGCAGAAATATCGGCCATAAAATTCCCCCTTGCTTAGTAAGCCTTTAAAAAGTCATTAAAAATGATTTTTTTTAAGATATCCTTTAATTTTTTTTTACATTATGGAACATTTTTCTATCTTTGTAAAATCACAAAAAAAATTCTTACAGTGATGTAAAAAAATTTATTCAGTCAGATTTATAAAATATCTGCAAAAACAAAAAATCAATCTGATTGAAAATTGAGAGCTACTTCAGTATAATTTTAACATTATGAGTGAAAATACAGATTTATGTCCTTGCGGCAGTGGAAAAAATTATTCAGACTGCTGCGAACCAATTATTAAGGGAACAAAAAAAGCACCAACCGCAGAAACTTTGATGCGCGCCCGCTATACTGCTTATGTAAAGCACGAGATTGATTTTATTATTAATTCTTGTGAACAGGGTGAAAAAATTGCTGAAATAGACAAAAAGGCAACTGAAGATTGGAGCAACAAAAGTACTTGGCACGGACTTAAAATTTTGCGTACAGAAAAGGGCGAAGAAAACGACGATGAAGGAATTGTTGAGTTTGAAGCGACTTATACGCAAAAAGGAATTCGCGATGTTCATCATGAAATTGGCGGTTTTAAGAAAATCAACGGTGAGTGGTTTTACAGCGAAGGAATGATGAGACCAACAACTGTTGTTCGCGAAGGAAGAAAAGTCGGCAGAAATGAGCCATGTCCTTGCGGTTCTGGAAAAAAATACAAAAACTGCTGCGGAAAAAATTAGTTTTTGCAGATTTTTTTAGGTAAGTTTTTTGAATCAATAAAAAAAATATATTTAGGGTCATCTTTAAAGATTACAATTTTTAGAGATTTCATTAAAAAGACAGCGGATGTTGAATACACGAAAAAGTGCAACGCAGTGTAATTCACAGCTGTCTTTTTTTTGATAAATTTGACTTAAAAAACTTGAAAGTAAAAAGCAAAGTTTAGGAAATAAAATGGCAACAAATATTTATACAGGATTTCACGCCGTAGAAGAAAAAGTCAGAAAATTTTCTCAGGATAAAAAGTCTGAACTTAAGCTGAAAATTTTTTATTCAAAGGCTGGTCCTAGAATAAAGAAAATTCTTGCTGCTGCTGAAGAAGCACAAATTCCATGCGAGCAGACAGATGGCGAAACGTTGGATTCTTACGTTAAAAGTCTGCCTCTAGAAGCAAGGGATCACAGAGGAATTGTTCTTTTTGCAGAAGGCGAAAAAATTCGCGAAAAAAATGAAGTTCAACTTGATCAGTGGGTAAAAAACTGTCCTCAAAATGTAACAGTTGTAATGCTTGATAACGTAACTGATCCGCACAATATTGGCGCGGTTTTGCGTTCCTGCGATCAGTTTGGTGCGTCTCTTTTAATTGTGCCGGAACACAATTCAACTGCTCACGTAAGAGAAAATGAAATTATAGCACGCACAAGTGCCGGGGCAATTTCCTGGGTAAACATTGCGACTGTAAAAAATTTAAACAGAGCAATTGAAATTCTAAAAGAAGCAGAATTTTGGATTTATGGAGCTGATGCCGGAGGAAGTTCTCTGCAAAACACAAAATTTGCTCCAAGAACCTGCATTGTTATGGGAAGCGAGGGCAGCGGAATGAATCGTCTTGTTGCCCAAAATTGCGATACAATTGTTTCAATCCCAACTTGCGGAAAACTTGATTCCTTAAATGTTTCAGTTGCGGCCGGAGTTTTACTTTACGAACGGCACCGACAGCAAATATAAAATTTTGACTATAAAATTTAGTCTTGGAAAAATTAAAGTATGAATGTTTATCTAGGTGATTCTGCGGCAGAAGGCATTGGTATAGGAAAGGCTTTTGTTCTTCCAGAAGTTCAGGAACGAAAAATTCCCCGCTATTCAATCAAAAACGAAGATGTTGAAAAAGAATGGGAACGACTTCAAAAAGCATGTAAAACTGCGGAAGAAGATTTAAATCATCATCTTGAAAATCTTTCAAAAGATGATTTACAGCGTGTTATTCTTGAAACATACATTCTTATGCTCAACGATCCGGTTTTTATGAAGGAAACAAAAGAACTTCTTGAGAAAAACCTGGAAAACATTGAAACAATTCTTACGGAAAAAGTTGCTGATTATGCTGATAAATTAAGAAACAGCGGCAACGATTATCTTGCAGAACGTGCTTTAGATATAGAAGATATTTTTGATCACGTTCTCGACATTCTTTTAAATTATCATCCATTTGATATAGAAAAAGTTCCTGACGGAGCAGTTATTGTTGCCCGCTCAATGAAAACCAGCGACACCGTAATTTTAAGCAAGAGAAAAATTGCTGGACTTGCGCTTACAGAAGGCGGCGTTTCAAGCCATGTTGCAATTCTTGCAAAAAGTTATGGAATTCCAGCAGTTGTAGGACTCGAAAACATTTATAAAATCGTAGAAACTGGTGATTCTCTCGTTGTTGATGGAAATTTAGGTGAAATCACAGTTGAACCAGACGAAGCAACAATTATTTCTGTAAATGCAAAAATTGCTGCAGAAAAAAAATATTATGAAACTCTAAAAAAGTTTAAAGATAAGCCAGCTGCAACCGAAGACGGAACAATTTTTCACTTGTACGCAAATATTGGAACTCCCGAAGAGGCAAAATTTGCTCTTGAGCAGGGTGCTGATGGAATCGGACTTTTTAGAACTGAATTTCTTTTTATGAATGAACTTCAGTCGCAAAACAAAAACAAGGGTTCTTTTTCAAATTCCTTAAGTGAAGAAGCACAATTTCAGGCATATAAGCAGGTTCTTGAAACAATGGGAGATAAGCCTGTTACAATCAGGACTTTGGATGCCGGCGGAGATAAATTGATTCCTACAAATGATTTACCGTCAGATGAAGAAAAAAATCCTCTTATGGGACTTAGGGCAATTCGGCTTTCACTTTTTTATCCGCAGGTTTTTAGAACTCAGCTTAGAGCTTTGTATAGAGCAAGTGTTTATGGAAACTTAAGAATAATGCTTCCTCTTGTAACTGATGTTGCGCAGGTAAACACAGTGCTTGGAATTGCAAAAGGAGTTCAACTTGCGCTAAAAGAAGACAATATTCCTTTTAATCCGAATGTGCCAATAGGAATTATGGTTGAAACTGCTGCAGCGGCAATTTGTTCTGATACACTTGCGCCAGTATCAGCATTTTTTTCGCTCGGAACAAATGACTTAACTCAGTATACACTTGGCGTTGATCGTGAAAATCCGACTGTAGCACCACTTTATAATGAATTTAGCCTTGCCGTTTTAAGACTTATAAAAATGACAATTCATAATGCAAAGAAAAAGAACATTCCAATTTCTGTATGCGGCGAAATGGCTGGCAAAAAAGAAAGTCTGCTTATTCTTGCAGGAATGGGAATTCGTGATTTAAGTATGTCTCCAAAACAAATTCCTGTAATGAAAGAAACTTTGTCGAATTTTTCAATCGAAGAACTCGAAAATCTTTCAAGAAGTTCATTATTCTAAAACTGGAGAAATTGTATGCAAAAGCAAAAGAAAAAAAAGCCTGACTTCTCAAAGCCAAAGCCTGTAAAAAAAATTCAGGACGAAGCAGAAAATCTTAATGAAGTTTCGCAGAGTTCAAATTCAGAAAATATGCAAAGTATTTCAGACAATTTGGCAGATGATAAAAAAGCCGAAGATTCAAAAAAACAGAATTTACAGTTCTTCCCGAACAAAACATATTTTAATCTTCCACTGATTGTAATTGCAGGTCGTCCGAATGTTGGAAAATCAACTTTGTTCAATGCTCTGACGCATACAAAACGTGCAATCACAGATCCAACTCCCGGAGTAACACGCGATCCTGTAGAAGGCACTTGTTTTATTGCAGGAAAACCCGTTCACTTAATGGACACTGGCGGTTATAAACTTACACGCGATTTTACAAGCCGTGAAAGCGAAATGGATGATTTGGTTGTGGAAAAAACCGTAGAAATGCTTTATAAGGCTGATAAAATTCTTTTGCTTCTTGACGCAAACGAAATAAACGCCGAAGACGAAGAGTTGATTCAAAGACTGCGCGTATTTTCTGAAAAAACGCTTGTTGCAGTAAACAAGTGCGAGGGCGGAAAAAACGAAGGCGATGCTTACAATTATCTTCGCTACGGATTTAAAGATATTATTGCAATAAGTGCAAGTCATGGCGACAATATTCCGCTGCTTTGCGAAAAACTTATTTCGGATCTTGATTTTTCAAAGGTTACAGAAGGTTCAGAGCAGGATCGTCAGATTAGAATCGCAATTCTTGGAAAACCAAACACCGGAAAGTCAACTTTGAGCAATGCTCTTACTCACACGAATGCTTCTATTGTAAGTGATTACGCAGGAACAACGCGCGATGTTGTGGAAGGAAGTTTTCGCTATAACGGACGCGATATTCAAATCCTTGATACTGCTGGAATTCGCAGGAAGGCGCGCGTAAAAGAAAATGTTGAATATTATTCCGTAAACCGGGCAATAAAAACACTTGATGAATGTGATGTCGTTTTTTTAATGATTGATGCAAAAGAAGGTCTTTCCGAGCAGGATAAAAAAATCTGTTCACTTGCATATGAAAAGGGGCGCGGAATTATTTTTATTCTTAACAAATGGGATTTAATGGAAGATCAAAGTTTAAAAGCGGTAAAAAATACGCAAAACTGGATTCAGGTTATGTTTGGACAGATGAATTGGGCTCCGATTCTTACATTGAGTGCAAAAAATGGTGATGGAATAAAAAATTTGATGAACAAGGCACTCGAAATTTATGACCAGCTTACGCACAAAGTAGATACTGCCGCACTTAATATGGCGCTTAAGGACTGGCTGTTTAAATATCCGCCGCCTGCAACAAAATCAATTCATTTTAAAATCCGCTATATGACGCAGACTAGCGTAAATCCGGTAAATTTTTTGATTTTTGCAACTGCACCTGAAAATGTTCCGGGAAGTTACGTTACGTATTTAAAAAATAGAATTCGCGAAGATTTGGGCTTTGATCAAATTCCTGTTCAAATCGAAATGAAGGCAAGCCGTCAAAAATGGCAGGACAGAGAAAAATCCTTAAAATCATAAAAAATGGCTCAGTATTCAATTGGCGATGTAGAAAAACTTACAGGAATTAAGCCTCATATTTTGCGTTACTGGGAAGAACTTTTGCCTTTTATAAGTCCAAAAAAAGATTCGGGCGGAAGGCGGGTTTATTCTCAACGCGATGTGGATACTATTTTGCGTTTAAAATATCTTATTTACGAAAAAAAATTTACAATCGAAGGCGCAGAAAAACAGATTCTTGATGAAGTTGATTTGCGTGAAAAAAATTCTGAAATTCTTATGCAAATAAATGATGTTCGCGAACAGCTTCATTCGCTTTATCTTTTGATTTCTGGAGACAAAAATGACTGAAAAATTTTACGAAAAATTTGTACAAAAGCCAAAAATAAAATCCTCACAAAAAAAAGAGAATAAAAATGATTTTAGTTTGCGAAGTAACAAAAAAGTCGTGCAAAAAAAATTAAAATTGCAAAGTCAAGATTTTGTTTCACTGGAAAACAAAGATAAGTCAAAGTCTAATGTTTTTACACAGAAAGTTTCTTCGCTTTTTGACGAACAAAAAATTCCGCAGGATGCACAGTCAATTGTTGAAAATTTCAGCGAAATAATAAGCAGCACGCATCCGCTGAATTCAAAGCAGTGGCAGTCTCTTCCAAAAGGAATTCGCGAATTAAGTCATTATTTAACTGACGAAAGAGGTAGTCGCCGTGTTGGATATATGAATCAAACGACAGCCTTAAGTGCTTACGTTCATTATTTTTTGTGGTGGAATTT
This sequence comes from bacterium, assembly GCA_963601995.1. Lineage (GTDB taxonomy): Bacteria > Spirochaetota > Spirochaetia > Treponematales > Treponemataceae > Treponema_D. The sequence goes on from CAVCIJ010000060.1 coordinate 15,041, forward strand.
GGTGCGGCTTACAAATTTATTTGCAAATTTTCCTGATTCATATTTCAATCTTTCTGACAATGCCGTTTGCGTTGATATTGGCAGCGGTCCTTTAACAGTTCCAATTGCACTTTTTTTAGCACGACCTGAACTTAGAAAAAAGCATCTTACTTTTTACTGCGTGGACATTTCTCAGCAGGCAATGACTTTTGGTAAAAATCTTTTCTTAACAATTGCGGCGCGGCTTCAGGAAGAAGGCTGGAAAATTGTGCGCGTAAAAGGCGAATTTGGAACTGAAGTAAAAGAAAAGGCTGAACTTGTAACTTGTGCAAATGTTTTTAATGAATTGAATGAAACTTCTTCAACACCGCCGGATTTTCTTGCAAAAAAACTGACAGAAAAACTTATTTCTTATATTGACGAAAAAAATCAGAATTCAAAAATTCTTCTTGTTGAGCCGGGATTTCCTAAATCAGCAAGACTGCTTTCTTTGCTGCGTGATTCTCTTATGAGAAAAAAATTTATGTCTCTTTTCCCTTGTACTCATTTTTCTGAATGTGTAATGCAGGGTAAAAAGGGTGAAAAATGGTGCAATTTTTGTTTTGGAACAGAAAGCGCTCCTGCTAAATTAAAAAAACTTTCGGCTGCTGCTCAACTGCAAAAAGATAGGGCTGTACTTTCGTTTATTGCAGCAAAAAAAATGTCTGCCGAAGAAATTCAAAAATCTGAAGATTTACAAAAAGATTTTCTTGAATTTAGGGTCGCGAGTGACAAAATTCTTCTTCCTGGAAAACGAAGTGGATTTTATGCCTGTTCAAAACTTGGTTTGCTTTTAGTAATTACAGATAGAAATTTTCTTAGTGGAGAATGTTTTAAAATAAAAATGCCGGAACTTCCTCTTCTTCAAGATAAAAAATCGGGAGCCGGCATTATAAAGCTTTAAACTTGAGTTTTAAAATTTAGATTCTAAAACTCAAGTTTAATTCAAAATTTTTATTCTGCGTACATTGCACTGATTTTGTCTTCGTAGATATCTGCAATTCTGTAGCGCATCATTTCTTGTTTTGCACTTAGCTCAATGCCAACTTCAAAAGGTTTTTTGATGATAGAAATTTTGTTTATCCGCTCAAATGACTTAAATCCATTTTTTGCATTTATAGCGTCTGCAACTTCTTTTTCAATCAATTTTTTTACAGCACTACTTTCAATCAAATCATCATAGTCTTTATAAGAAATATTATTTTCGTTTGCATAAGAAATAATTTCATCTTGTACAGGCAGAATCAGGGCAGTAAGGAATCTCTGGTCAAGTCCTCTGCAAGTACCAATTACAATGCTTGTTGCAATATAACGGCTTTCGTTGATTTTTGATTCGATTGGAAGCGGTTCAATGTTTTCGCCACCCAAAAGAACGATTGTGTCTTTTTTGCGGCCACGCAGTTGAATTTCGCCATCAACAGTAAGAATCGCAATATCGCCAGTATCAAGCCAGCCGTCAACAGTCATAACTTTTTCTGTTAGATCAGGGCGTTTGTAATATCCTTGCATAACACAGCCGCCTTTTATCTGAAGATTTCCTTTTTTGCACTTTCCCAAAATGATTCCGTCGTCGTCTACAATTCGCGCTTGAATTCCTCTAAGCGGAGTTCCAACATTTCTCATAATCGGATTTACAATCGGGCGAACTGAAATAATAGGTGAAGTTTCTGTCATTCCGTAACCTTCTACAACTTTTACGCCGATTGCCCAAAAGAATTCATCAATATTTTCTGGATAAGCGCCACCGCCGGCAACTCCGGCTCTGAAATTTTTACCAAGCATTTTTCTAATTTTTCTAAAAACCAGGAGGTTGCCAAGTTGTTTTACGGGCCAGATTAAAAGCCACGGAAGAACAAGAACCGGCCACCAGAATCCAAGATGATCCGCACCGAACCGGCTTTGTTTTCTGCGGAGTTTGCGATCAATTCTTGACCAGAAAATTGCTGTATTAACAAAAAATCGGAAAAGTGCATAAGTAATGCCGCCGGTTTTTCTCATTTTATGCCAGATTCCGTCGTAAACTGCTTCAAAAACGCGAGGAACTGCCGGCAGCAGATAAGGGTCGAGGGCTGCAAGATCGCTAAGCAAAACTGAACCAACTGGTTTGCTGTAGCAAAGAGTTGCACCCTGAGAAAGAATTACATATTCAACAGCCCTTTGGAATGCATGCCAGACTGGTAGAACTAAAAGAGCTCTTTCGCCTGGATTAAGAAAAATTCTTTCTGTAACTTCGTCGAGCTGGCAAATCAAGTTTCCATGAGTAAGCATAACGCCTTTTGGAGTGCCTGTTGTTCCTGAAGTAAAAATGATTGTTGCCAAATCATCTGGCTTTCCTTTTTCAAGTTCATTTTCTACAACATCAGGATTGTTTTTACGCCACTCGTGTCCTAAAGAACGCAATTCTGGAAAATAAAAATATGAAAGTCCGTTTTGCTCACAAAGTTGTTTTACAGAATCATCAACTTGATCGAAAGAAATTATGATTTTTGCACTTGGAACTTTACTTTTTATATTGTTGATTTTTTTTACTTGAGACTGATTTTCAGCAATAATAATTTCAACTTCGGCAAATGAAAGAATGTAAGAAAGGTCTGCTTCTGTTGCATCACAGCCACGCGGAGTATCAACGCAGCCAAGAGCAAGAAGTCCCATATCTGCCTGTTCCCATTCCTTGCGGTTTTCAGAAATAAGCCCTATTCTCTCGCCTCGCTTTGCTCCAATACTTAAAAGTGCGCCTGCAAAATCCAAAGCGAGCTGATACGCATCGTGATAATTGATTTCTTTGTATTTTCCGTCTTTTGAGCGGGCAAGGAAACATGATGTTTCAGGCCATCTTTCTGCTGATTTGCGGAATAATTTAGGGAGAGTTTCTTCTTGTTTCATTTTTATCCTCTTTTTTTTAACTGATTTTTCAAAGTTGATCTTTGTAAAGACAGAAAATATTATATTTTGCATAAAGACTTAAATTCAACAGAATTTGATTTTTATTCTCGGAATTTTCTAAGAAAAAGTCTGTATTTTATAATATTTAGTCGGAATTTTATAATATTAAATTCTTTTAAACCTACTGCTGTGCTGAAATAAAACTGATTTTTTTATCAATTTTGCACAATCATAATTTTTTGATTTTCACTTTGAATGAATTAAGTGTTAAAGTTTCAGAATTTTTTTGCTGCTTTCTTGACAATTTTTTCAAAATCCGCAAATTTTATTTGCAAAGACAATAAATGACTTTTGTGCAATGTCGGTCGCGCAAAAACATTTGTTGTCTTTTTTTTATTTAACAGCATCTGGTAAAAAAAAATTGATGCTTTTTTGCCAGATGAATTGCGAGGTTTTTTTTATGCCAAAGACAAAATTAGAAACATTTATTTTTACGCTTATCACTGCATTTTTGATGGTCTATTTTATGACTCTTTACAACATAGTTCTTGCGTCCGGCGTTTTTGTGAACGAGACTTTTTTGACAGCATTAAAGTCGATGTGGATTGAATTTGTGATTATATTTCTGTGTGCTCTTTTGATTTCTTCACCAATTGCAAAGTTTTGTGCATTTCGTGTTGTAACTCCACAAAACCGCCCGATTATTATTATTTTTGCAATTCAGGTTTTTACTGTGATTTTTCAAGTTCTTCTTGCAAGCATTCTTGGAACCTGGCGCGGATACGGATTTACAAAAAATTTCCTGCCGGATTACATAACAACTTATTGCAGGAATTTTATAATGGCACTTCCGCTGCAAATAATTTGGGTTGGACCGGTTGCACGTTTTTTGTTCAGAAAGATTTTCAGGCGTGGCGATGTGGAACGCTATTAGAAAACTGAATTTTTTTTTGAAAGATTTTTAATGTCGATTTTACTCTTTGTTTTCTTGAACATGACAGAATTAAAGTTTTTATTTTTCTATAAAATATGACAATCTGCTTAATTTTTGTTTTTTATACTTTTCGTTTATGCTATAATGGCATCCATGTTATTTCCATGGAGGTTTTGTTAAAATGGAAAACTTTTTTAAAATCAAAGAGAGAGGTTCGACTGTAAACCGCGAAATTATTGGTGGTATTACAACATTCCTTGCGATGTCTTACATTCTTGCCGTAAATCCCGGCATGCTCGGCGGAATTCCTGGAATGAGTTTTGGCGGCGTATTTACTGCAACTGCTATTTCCGCTGCAATTGCAACTCTCTGTATGGCTTTTATTGCAAATCTTCCAGTTGCTCTTGCTTCTGGTATGGGATTGAATGCATTCTTTACATACACTGTATGTGGTTCAATGGGCTGTAGTCCTTGGTATGCTCTTACCGCAGTTTTGCTTGAAGGTATTCTCTTTGTAGTACTTTCAGTTTGTGGTGTTCGTGAAGCAATTATTAAATCAATTCCAAACACAATGAAAAAAGCTGTTGCTGTTGGTATTGGTCTTTTTATCGCTCTTATTGGTTTGAATAATGCTGGTATTGTAACATCTGCAAACGGAACAATTATAGGATTCAATTCTTTTGATAAAGATCACCTGAGTGCTATAGTTGCTATTATTGGACTTGTAATTACAATTGTTCTTTATATTCTTAAAATTCCTGGAGCAATTTTGATTGGTATTGTTGCTACAACAATCATTGGAATTCCTTTTGGAGTAACAAAGATTCCTGAAAACTTCTCTCCAGTTTCTCTTCCTGAAAAACCATTTCTGTTTAAGTTTGAGTGGAAAGGAATTCTTTCATTGAAATTCTTTGGTGTGTTCTTTACTTTCCTCTTTACAGATATTTTCGATACAATCGGTACTCTTTTGGGCGTTGCTGAGCAGGGAAATTTAAAAGATGAAGACGGAAACGTTAAGAACTGCAAAGGTGCTTTGCTTGCAGATTCAATTGGTACTATTGTAGGTGCCTGTCTTGGTACATCAACAGTAACATCATTTGTTGAATCTTCTTCTGGTGTTGCTGCCGGTGCAAGAACTGGTCTTGCTTCTGTTGTAACTTCTGCATTCTTCCTGCTTGCCCTTTTCTTTACACCGTTATTTGCTTTAGTTCCAAGTTGTGCAACTGCTCCAGCTTTAATTTTCGTAGGATTTTTGATGATGCAGGCAGTTTCTTCTATTGATTTTACAGATTTAACAGAAGGAATTCCTGCCTTTATTACAATCCTTGTTATGCCGTTTGGATATTCAATTTCTAAGGGTATTGCATTCGGAATTATTGCTTACGTAATTGCAAAAATTGCCGGCAGAAAAATTAAAGATATTCCTGTTGTTACTTGGATTCTTGCCGTAGTATTTATATTTGCACTGGCAATCAAAGCTATCTAAAATAAAAAAATTAAAAGTTGCACTGTTTCTGAAAAGGTTTTAGTGTAATTGATTTTTATTTTTTCTTTAGAATCTTTTATGTGCGTTAAGGCGTGCATAAAAGATTTTTTTTTGATAAGAGAAAATTTTCTGTAAAAATCAGCGAAAAAAAAATTTGTAAATTTGAAAAAAGAGATTAGTCGGTAAAGAAAATTTAGCCCGGCGTGTAAGCAGTCGCAGGCTTACGCCTGCTTCACGAGTTTGCCGCAACTTGCGGTTGCGAAAACTCGCAAATTC
>CAVCIJ010000061.1:0-3184 GCA_963601995.1 bacterium
GATTTGAAAGTCCGCTTGAAATACCGTTACGAAGATAAGCCGGCTTAGAAAGATCATTTTTATCAATTCTGTTTTTTACTGATTTTTCTTCTTCCTGCGGATTTTCAGATTTTTCAGCTTCTGAAAATGACTTTTTTTCAACAAGAGAAGCCGCACTTAAAAAATTCTGATTTTCACTATCATCTTCTTCGTAAAGATCAGTTCCCAAATCCAAAATATCATTTCTAATGCTGACAGTACTTACTTTTTTTTCAGAATCGTCTTTTAGCGCAGAAAAAATATCGTCTTGTGAAGAAGATTTTCCACCGATTAAAGCCTTCTGAAAGTCGCCGTAATCAAAAACATCACTGTCATTTTTCTTTGACGAACCAGAATCTGAACCAAATGAATCTTCATCTCCAAAGCAGGTTGCAATAACCGTAACTGCAATTTTTCCATTTAATTTCGGATTCACAACGAGTCCTACAAAAACCGCCGCATCAGGATCCGCAGAAGCCCTTATATTATTTACAAGATCCTGAACTTCAAGCATTGCAAGATTTTCATCAGAAGAAATATTTATAAGAAGTTTTTTTGCTCCGTCAATTGAACGATTTTTTGAAAGTGGGTTTGAAATTGCAGCCTGAGCCGCCTCAACAATTCTGTTTTCGCCTTCGCCAAATCCAACGCCAAGAATAGCATCACCTGCATCTTTCATTACAGCGCAAACGTCGTTAAAATCAAGATTTATTTCGCCTGGAACTGTAATTATTTCAGTAATTCCCTGAACTCCCTGACACAAAACCTGATCAGCAAGGCGGAACGACTGAAGATAATTAAGTTTCTTATCTACAACATCAGCTAATTTCGTAACCTGCTCGTTTGGAATCACAATCAAAGCATCTACATTGCCGCGAAGTTTTTTTAATCCTTCTTCAGCCTTTTCCATTCTGTCTTTTCCTTCAAAATCGAATGGAGTTGTAACTACAGCAACTGTTAAAATTCCAGCATCATGGGCAAGTTTTGCAACAACAGGAGCTGAACCGGTTCCAGTTCCACCGCCCATTCCAGCAGTAATTATAACCATATCTGCACCAGAAAGAACGGACTTTATGGTTTCAGAATCTTCATTTGCAGCCTCTTCGCCAATCTGTGGATTTCCACCAGCACCAAGACCGCCGGTAAGCTTTCTTCCGATTGGAATTTTATTTGCAGCAGGAGACTTTTTCAGTGCCTGAACGTCAGTGTTGAGAACGTAAAAATCAACATTTTCAACTCCAGCCTGAATCATTCTTTTTACGGCACTCGAACCGCCACCACCGCAACCAATAATTTTTATTACAGTCGGATTTATTTTTAAAGAGTCGTCATCAGTTTCTGGAGACGCAGAAACATCGTCCAAATCATCAAGATTTAATTCAATCATTTTTCCCACCCAAAATCCTGCTGTTTACAAAAACTCAAAAATTAAATTCAAATTTTCTTAACAGTCGTTTATAAAAGTCAGTTTAGCTTAAAAACTGTCATTATCTTATTAAAACAAAAAAATTCTCCTAAAACAAGTATTTTGTCAGTTTCAAAGCTTTTGTTTTTCAGTCATCTAAAAAAATCGCTTCTAATCACATAAATTTTTTTAAGATTTCCTTAAAACTTCTTTTTCTACTTTCAGAATTCTGTGCTGAATAAGGAGATTTTTCCTGTCTGTAATGTTTTTTTTCTTTTCCTTCTGCATTTTTATTTGCACACAAAAGTCCTACAGCCGTAGCATAATCCGCATTTCTGTAATCATTGCTGACTCCGCCAAAATCCGGGCTGCATGCAACTCTTACGGAACTTGTCTGCCAGATATACTGTGTAAACTCAATAATTCCATTCATCATAGCGCCGCCACCTGTTAAAATTATGCTTCCGTTAAGTTCAGAAAGTCCGCTGTTTGCAACAATTTCATGCTTTATGTGCTTCATAATTTCTTCCAGACGAGCCACAATTATGTTGAAAATTTCCACACGATCTGTGCTTTCAGGACCTCTTCCGCCAACACCTGGAATTATAACTTCTTCCTTATCTTCATTTCCAAAAAGCCAGGCTGCTCCACTTTCGATTTTTATTTTTTCAGCAGCATCAAAAGGAATCCCCTTGCATGAAGCAATGTCCTGAGTAACGCTTATTCCGCCGTAATCATAAGAACAAGTATAAATAGGCGCACCCTTGTACAAAACCATAGCGTCTGTAGTTCCACCACCCAAATCAATTAAAATTGACCCAAGTTCCATTTCATCATCATGAACTACTGCATAAGCCTGAGCCAGCGTTTTTAAAACAAGACCATTAAGTTGGTATCCGGCGCGAATAATACACTGCTGAATATTAGCATTAGCAGTTTTTGTAAGCATAACAAGATGTGTATTTACTTCCAAACGCACTCCCATCATTCCAATGGGATTTCTAATTCCTTTCTGACCGTCAATTGTGTATTCCTGCGGAATAATGTGAATCAAATCGTTTCCAAAAGGGATTGCAACTGACTTTGCACTGATTATTGCCCTTTGACGTGCTTCTTCGCTGATTTCCATAGGAGTGTTACGTCCTCTAGGATCAACTCCAACAACTCCATTTGAATTTCTTGAAAAAACCTGAGAGCCGCCAATCGAAACATAAACAGAATTTACTTCAAGACCAGCTTTCTGCTCAGCATCTTCAACTGCAGCTTTAATTGACGAAGTAACGGCGTCAATATTTACAATATTCCCGTTTCTAAGTCCGGAAGAAGCAAATTTCGAAAATCCTATTACCTCAAGATTTTTTGAATCCTGATCAACTTCCCCAATTACAACTTTTATAAAACTTGTGCCTATGTCAAGACCAACAATTGTGCTGTTCAAAACATCCCCCGTATTCTGTGAAAATAATCAAGACTTCCTTAAAAAATTTTAACTCTTATTTCAAAGTTACTCCTGAAAATTGAAAATTCCAGAAATAACTTTCAGTAAAATTCCAGTTCTTAAGCCAGCAAAAAATTCAGCGGGTTCTGTAAGAAACCGCTCCGTATCTAAGATCCACTTCGCAAACATTCGGCTCAATTTCATTTACAACATCAAGCACAACAGTCATATACTGAAGCGCACTTTCATTTAAAATTCGATCGGTTAAAACGCGGATATGAGTTCTTATTGGATAAAGAACAAGTTCGTAATTTCCATATTCC
>CAVCIJ010000062.1:0-9368 GCA_963601995.1 bacterium
ATGATAAGCCGTCTTGAAGAAGAAAATGGAACTCTTTTGTTTGACAGAAGTTCACGTGAAGTTGTGCTTACTGAAAACGGAAAAAAATTTGCTGAATTTGCAAAAAAGTGCATTGAACAAAAAGATGAACTTTTTTCTTCACTTATAGATGATGAAAATGAACTTTCCGGAACATTGCATGTTTTTGCAAGCGTTACTGCCTGCTATTCGATTATGCCGCCATTTGTAAAAAAACTTACTGAAATTTATCCTTCTCTTCATCTTTCTGTAGAAACCGGCGATCCGGCACATGCTCTTTCGGCTGTTAGGGAAGGTCGTGCTGAACTCGCAGTTGCTGCAATTCCGCAAACAAAGCCTTTTGATTTAGAGTGCATTTCAATGAAAAAAAGTCCGCTGGTTTTTGCTGCAAGCGCTTCTGGTCCTTACACAAAGGTAAATGGAAGTCCGCAGGATATTGTTTCTTCAGTTCCACTGATTCTGCCGAAGGAAGGTTTGGCTCGTCTTAGATTTGATTCCTGGGTAAAAAGCCGGAATGTTGTTCCTGTTATTGCGGCCGAAACTGAAGGAAATGAAGCGGTAATGGCACTTGCTGCTCTTGGACTTGGGATTGGACTTGTGCCAAAAATTGTTCTTGAAAATGGGCCTTACAAAGAAGGTTTTATTTTTCACAGCGCGGGAAATGCTTTGGGATTTTATGACATTGGTTTTATACAAAAAAGTGGTTTGCAGGGAACTGAAAGGGAGCGACGCTTAAGAAGTGTAATAAGCCAGATTCTAAAAGAAATTGCTGCAACCGAAAAAATGCGTTAAAAGTGCTGAATTTTAGTGGTGAATATTCGGTTGTGAAAAAATAAACAAACTTTTCTGAAAATTATCGTTCTTTTTTTTTAGAAATCTCCGGCTGATAATAATTACAAGTTCTTGGGAAGGCAAAATCCCTGGAAAAATTATTATCAAAAAAAGGTGCTGTAAAAAAAGCAGTACGCGGGAGAAAAAATGAAAAAAACAGCAAAGGCTTTAAGTGCAGTTCTTGCTGCATCACTTTTTGCTTTCTTTAGTTGCAACGGAATTCTTGAAGATGCTAATTTATTGAGTGAATCTGAAATTTCAAGAAATATTGTTTCTGTTTCAGATTCAGTTTCTGAAAGTTCATCTTTGGCATCTCCATTTGGTCTTGTTGCCGACACTGGAAGCGATAATCTTATAAAACTTACCTGGGGCTGTCCTGCAGTAAGCGTTGATGGCTGGTATATTTATCTTGACGGACAAAGAGTTGCCGAAACAACAATTTTAAAGCAGATTGAAATTGAATGTTCTGCAGGAAATCATACTGTGGCAGTTGCAGCTTATAAAAACGGACTTCGTTCTGCTGCTGAAGGACTTGATGTTTCTGTTTCTGGAAAGTCAAATACTTCCAGCGATCCATATACAGTAAACTCTTCTATTGCAGCACCGTTTGGTCTTGTTGCCGATACTTCTGAAAAAAACTTAATTGGTCTTGCCTGGGGCTGTCCTTCTGAAATGCCTGAAGGCTGGGCTTTTTACCTTAACGGAAATTATGTTTCTTCATCTTCAAATTTTGCACGCACTGTAATTTCAGTTTCTTCAAGCGGAACTTACGAAGCCGGCGTTGCTGCAGTTTACGGTTCATCACGTTCTGAAATTACGGCAGTTAGCGTTTCTGTTACCGTTGAAGGTTCTTCTTCATCTTCAGGTTCTTCTGAAAGTTCAAGTGTTTCTTCATCTGACCTTGTTTCTGGTGCAATTTATAAAATTACTGCAAAATGTTCTGGAAAATCTTTGGACAATGACGGCTGGTCAACAACAGAAGGTTCAAATATTCATCAGTGGGCTTACGGCGACAATCAGGCGAATCAGCAGTGGAAACTTCTTAAATGTTCTGACGGAAACTGGATTATTCAAAATGTTTATTCAGGATTTGTTCTTGACGCTGATGACTGGGGAACAACTGACGGAACAAATGTTATTCAGTGGACAAATAATTCAACTGCAAATCAAAAATGGACAATTACAAAACTCGATAACGGATATTACAAAGTTATAAATGTTCATTCAGGACTTTCACTTGATGTGAGTGCTGCTTCTGAAGATAACGGAGCGAATGTTCAGACTTGGACTTGGAATGGGACAGATGCTCAGCTTTGGTCATTTACAAAACTTGATTCATCATCAGGTTCATCAAGTTCAGGCTCTTCATCAAGTTCTGGTTCATCATCTAGCTACGGCGTAACCGGAATTTCTACTGACACAAACGATTTTTCAAGTCTTGTATCTTTAAACAGCGGAATGCAGCTTACTTTCGAGTTCCAGAATTGTACAAACGGAGCCTTTGCTGACAACGAAATTTACATTTATGTAATCTGCATGAACACAAGTAATGTCTGGTGCTATGCAAAACCTGACGGAACTTTGGTACCAATTGGAGACTCTTCATCTTCTGCATGGCAGTATACTTTAGCTGATGTAAAATCAAGTGGATTCCAGATGCCTTATGCAAGTGCAGGACGCATTTACTATTCTTACGGGGCTCCACTTACAATGAATGGAATTTCTGGCGGTGTAGTGCTTCCTTCTTTGAGCAATCCATCAGATCCTAACTACAATATTTATTTTGACTGGCTTGAATTTACAGTTGCTTCAAATGGTTTCTGGGTAAACACAACTCAGGTAGATCAATTGGGCTTCCCTGTTCTTATAAATGTTTATGACAGAGACGGAAATGTTCAGCAGACAGGAATTTCTAAAACAAGAGAATCAATTTGGAAAGCATTTGTTGATGAAATGCCTGATGAATTTGATACTCTTGTAGGTGAATACAGAATTGTGGCTCCTTGCAAGGCTGGATTCGACAACAGAAATGGTGGCGCTTACGGCTCTTATTTTGATTCTTATGTTACTGAAACTTGGAATACAATTGCTTCAAAAAGACAGACTGTAACTCATCCTCAGGGAAAATTTACTTTAACAAGTGATGGAACAAATCTTTATTTCTACTGTGTAGAAGCTTACGGAACTATTGCAAGTGCTGGAACAACTTATACAATTTATGGAAAACCAAGTACTTCTGAAGTTCTTGAAGGCTACGGAGTTTTGGCAAGCGGAAATGCAATGGAACTTGCTCTTGAAGCATGGATTTGCGCTGCCTTGAATCGTCATGTTGCTCATCTTGAACCAGATGTTTACTGGAACAATGCATCTTCTTATTACAATGCTGGTCCTTGCAATTATTACGCAAAATTCTGGCATGACCACAGCGAAAGAGGCGGACTTGCTTATGGATTCTGCTATGATGATGTAAATGATCAGAGTGCTACAACATATACAGGAAATGCACGCGGAGTTGTTGTAAGACTTGGATTTTAATTAAAAATCTAAAAAATATTTTTCCTGTAAAATAAAAATTTTATAAAAAACGGGAATGCCCTTAATAAGCAGTTAATTTCTAAATTAAGCTTGTTAGACATTCCCGTTCTTGTTTTTTTGCAGTAGGGATTGCAGCCGCGTGAGCGGTTCGGAGGCGGAAGGCGGCAGAATGGCGGCTGCCGTCTCTGAACGGAAAAATTGACCGGCACTGTAAGTGACGGGCAATTTTATAACGCAAAAGCCCGACCCGTAGCGAAGTGAGCATTTTGCGAACGAAGAAGAGGGAACTGCCCAGCGTAATTTCAAGAGAAATCACACGAGCTTATAACTAAGTACATTGTTTTTTGAACTTACAGGCGGCGTGTGTTACAAAATAGGCTTTCTCTTAACAAAAAACACCGCGTATTGTCGAAGACCATTTCTTAACCGCCTGAATTTCTTGTAAAAAAAAATTTCTATGTCAGAAAAAATTCACTTAAATAATTTTATTTCCTGCCACAAATTTTGCTTTTAGACCTTTTTCGTCAAGACCAAGATAAACGGAGCGTTCAAGTCTTTGATGCAAAGATAGCATTTGCGGATGTGGTAAGACTGAATCATCAAGAACTATGGCATCAAATTCGTAGCCGCGCTCAAAACTTCCCACCTTGCCAAAAAATTCTCCGCCGCCCAAAGTTGCCATAAAAAATGCTTCATCAAAACTGATTGCTTTTTCGTTTTTGTCGATGTAACGCCAGTACATTTTTGAAACTTGAATTGTATCTGTGATTGCACGAAAAATTGAACTTGTGTGGCCCGCTGCAACATCGCTTCCTAGTCCAACGTGAATTTTTTTATCCAGATATTTTCTTACAGGCGCAATTCCCGAAGCCAAATTTAAATTCGACGAAGGACAGTGTGCTATAAAAACACCGTTTTCTTTTATCAGATTGATTTCTTCATCACCTGAATAAACGCAGTGTGCCATTACAGTTTTTACATCAGTTTTTTGTGCAGATTTTCCGAACATTCCGTAGGAATTATAAACATCAGCATAAAATTTTGATTTTGGATAAAGTTTTTTTACAAGCTCGATTTCGCAAGGATTTTCAGAAAGATGACTTTGCACCGGGAGATTATATTTTTCCTGAATTTTCTCCAGTTTTTCAAAGAGTTCATCAGTACAAGATGGTGCAAATCGTGGTGTTAAAATTGGCTTTGTATTTTTGAATTTTCCGCTTGATTCGCAAAGCCACATTTCTGTTTGATAAGCACTTTCTTCCGCAGTTTTTTCAATAAGATTTTGTGGAGCGTCGCGATTCATATTCACCTTGCCAACGTAAGAAATTATTCCGCTTTTTTCCATTTGATTCATAAGTTCAAGGCTTGCATCTTTGTGTTTTGTGGCAAAAATTACAGCTCGGCTTGTTGCACTGTTTTTCAGCTGATTTGCAAACTGACTGTAAGCTTTTTTTGCATAAGATAAATCTTCATATTTTGCTTCTTCGGGAAAGGCATTTTGTGTAAGCCAGTCCATCAGTTCCAAATCCATTCCAAGTCCGCGGAAGGCAAACTGTGGTGCGTGTATGTGAAGGTCGCAGAGTCCTGGAATTATTAAATTGTCCTTATAGTCAAAAACTGGTAGATTTTTATATTGTTGTGGAACTGAAGAAAATACGCCCTGAGAAATTCCGTTTTCGCATACAATATAAGCATTTTCCAGACAGTTGATTTTGTTTTTTTCCAGTGAATAAAAAACATTTCCTTTTACTATAAAATTTTGTTCCATCAAAAATCTCCTGAAATCTTAAAAAGTTGCGCTGTTTGCCAAAAAAAAGTCCGGCATTTTACCGGACTTAGCTAAGTGCAGATGTAAAACTTTATCGTGAACCCTTGTCGTAAGGAATTCCTTCTGCCTTTGGAGCACGGGATTTTTTAGAAGTAAATGCAAGAACTACAAGTGAAATTATATAAGGAAGCATTTTGTAAACATCGCCCGGCACAAGGTTTGTTAAGAAGTCAAAACCTGAGTAAGTGTCGGCAATGGCTCTGAAAAATCCAAAAAGAAGAGCAGCAAGTGCAATTTTTAGCGGTTTCCACTGACCAAAAATCATTACGGCAAGTGCTAAAAATCCGGCTCCGGCAACTCCGTAAATAAAATCCCACTGGCTGTTTACTGCAGAAATGTAAATAATTCCGCCGATTCCTCCGCAAAATCCTGAAATTAAAACTCCGGCATAGCGCATTTTATAAACATTGATTCCAACGCTGTCTGCTGCCTGAGGATGTTCTCCGCAAGCCATAAGTCTTAAACCGAATTTTGTTTTGTAAAGAACAATGAAAGCACATGCCAAAAGTATGATTGTAATTACTGTGTACCAGCTGAATTCCATTGCACCAATTTTTAGAACAAAGGCTTTTCTTGTTTGAATGTAGTCAAGAATTGCAGAAGGATTTGTTCCGCCAGAGCGTGACATATTGAATGATTTTACGATTACTGTGGCAGCCGCAGTTGCAAGCATATTCATTGCAGTTCCTGTAAGTGTCTGGTCTGCCTTAAAATTGATTGCGGCAAATGCAAGTAAAAGTGAAAAAATCATTCCGCTGAGTGCACTTGCAATCAATGTCAAAATAATTATTACAAGTGGATTTGCTGACGGTGGCAGTGCAAAAAGAACAAAGGCTCCTCCAAGTGCGCCAAAAACCATAGTTCCTTCAAGTCCCAGATTGATAACGCCACTTCGCTCGCTGAACATTCCGCCAAGGGCAACAAAAATCAAAACTGATGCATAAATTAAAGTGTACTGAATTAAAATCATTGATTTGCCCCCTTAATATTTTGCGGTTTTGTAACGGAAGATTCTTCTGCATTTACATTTTTTTCATCTGAATTTTTTAAAGAAAGGCGGGTTATTACATCTTTAAAGAACAAAACAAATGCACAAGTGTAAATAATGATTGAAGAAATTAAATCTGCAATTTGCGGATTGTAATAGTGCATATCAATTAAGCTTCCGCCAAAAGTTATGTGCTGAATAAAATATCCTGCAAAAATAACGCCAATCGGATTTAAGCCGCCAAGGAAGGCAACTGCAATTCCGCTGAATCCCATTCCCGGAACTGTTGAACTTGTTTTCCAGTGTTCCATATCTGTAAGGTAGAAAAATGAAGCAGCTAATCCGGCAAGTGCTCCTGCAATTGCCATTGTGATTATAATGTTTGCCTTGTCTTTCATTCCTGCGTATTTTGCTGCGTTTTTGTTAAGTCCCGTAGCCTTAAGTTCGTAGCCGAATGTTGTTTTGTTCAGCACGATCATAATTATGATTGCAGCAATTATTGTGAGGGGAACTGCAATTGTTACATACTGATTGTTAAAAAGATTATTCAAGCCGAGTTTTGGAAGCATTGACTGTGGAGAAGATGTTACAAGCGAAAATGTTTCGGACTTTGTGGTATCCATAATTTTTTCCTGTGCCATCATAATGTTTACGAGATAAAGCGAAATCCAGTTCATCATAATGCAGGCAATAACTTCGTTTATGTTAAAAAAGGCTTTTAAAGCTCCGCTGATTGCGCCCCAAAGTGCTGCTGCAAGAGCTGCCGCCAAAACGCATAAAAACCATGGTAAGTGCCAGGCGAGTGCGCACCAAAGACTTACGCCAATTCCAATACAGTACTGTCCGCCGGCTCCAATATTGAATAAGCCTGATTTGTATGCAAAAAGAACTGAAAGTGCACATAAAACAAGCGGAACAGTTTTTACTAAAACAGAGCCAAAATACTGAAGTCTTTTTACTGAATTGTTGTAGTACATAAAACCTTTTAATATGTTGCTCATTGCCTTTGTTGCGTGAGGTGCATTTATAATCAAAAGAATTATGTAGCCTAAAAAAATGCCAATCAGTGCGCATAAAATTGCCGAAGCAATCGATTTAAATGCACTTGATTGAAATAATTTACGAAAGCTAAATTTTGTTTTTTCCATTTTAAACTCCGCTAAAATTCCGTGTTTTTCTGTTGCTGAATGTCGCTTTTAGCTCCAGCCATATAAAGACCAAGTTCTTCAACCGTTGTATTTTTTGGATTAAGGCAGCCTGCAATTTGTCCTTCAAACATCACCAAAATTCTATCGCTTAAGTTCATTACTTCATCAAGTTCGTATGAAACTAAAAGAACTGCAGCTCCATTATCGCGGTCAGAAACAATCTGCTTGTGAATGTATTCAATAGCACCAACATCAAGACCTCGTGTAGGCTGAACTGCAATTAAAAGTTTATGCGGCTTATCAAGTTCGCGCGCTATAATTGCCTTCTGCTGATTTCCTCCAGACATTGCACGCACTGTAGTTTTAGCACCCTGTCCGCTTCTTACATCAAATTTTTCAATCAGCATATTTGCATAATTTGAAACTGCCGTATTATTTATAAATCCTGCTGTTTCAAACTGACTTTCCCAGTAGCGTTCAAGAACCATATTCTGCTCAAGATTATAGTCCAAAATAAGTCCGTGCTTGTGGCGGTCTTCCGGAATATGACTCATTCCGATTTTGCTTTTTTCGCGGATTGAAGAGTTTGTTATGTCAATTCCGTTAAGAGTAAGCTTTGTTTCGTTTTCAGAGTGTGCAAGTTTTTCAAGACCTGTAAGTCCATAAATAAATTCTGACTGACCATTTCCGTCAATTCCGGCAATTGCAACAATTTCGCCTGAATGAACTTGTAAACTTACATTTTTAACTGCAAGAGTATTATGAATTCTGCTTTTTACGCAAAGATTTTTTACATCAAGAACAACATCGCCTAAAACAGCGTCGCTTTTTTCAACTTTAAATTCAACTGACCGACCAACCATCATTTTACTCAGTTCTTCGGGAGTTGTTTCATTTATATTTACAGTGCCAATGTATTTGCCTTTTCTTAAGACTGTGCATTTGTCTGCCGCAGCCATAATTTCATTTAATTTGTGAGTTATAAAAAGAATTGATTTTCCTTCTGCTGCAAGATTTTTCATAATCTGCATAAGCTCATCAATTTCCTGAGGAGTTAAAACAGCAGTCGGTTCGTCAAAAATAAGAATTTCGTTGTCTCTATAAAGCATTTTTAGAATTTCAACACGCTGCTGCATTCCAACAGTAATGTCTTCTATTCTTGCATCTGGATCTACATAAAGCCCGTAACGTTCGCTTAATTCAAGAATTTTTTCTTTTGCTGATTTTCTATCTACAAATCCATTTTTTATTGGTTCAGTTCCAAGAATGATATTATCCAGAACAGTAAAAACTTCAACAAGTTTAAAATGCTGATGAACCATTCCGATTCCAAGTGCTGTGGCATCATTCGGATTGTTAATTTTTACAGTTTTTCCGTTTTTGCGGATTTCGCCTTCTTCCGGCTGATAAAGACCAAAAAGAACGCTCATCAATGTTGATTTTCCGGCTCCGTTTTCTCCAAGCAGGGCATGAATTTCGCCTTTTTTTACCTGCAAAGTAATATCATCATTTGCTATAATTCCAGGGAATTTTTTGGTGATGTGCAGCATTTCAATTACATAATCTTCATTCACGTTTTAAGTCCTTCTTTTTAAGTTTTAAATCTGAGGCGGAGCGCTGTATTCTGCTTTTAAAATCACTTTGCGCGGTACAGATAAAAACAGGCCATTGCCTTGCGAAATTATATCACAGACAATGGCCTTTGCCTAAAATTTATTTTTTTTTATTTGATGTTAGGATATTTGTTGAATGTTACAGATACACTAGGATCCTTGTCGATTGAGTTGTCAACCTTGATTTTTCCGTTGTAAATGTCGCTAACAAGTTTGTTGTAATCTGCAATTGTAAAGTTTTTCATAGTCCAAGTTTCTGTTGGAAGCTGAACATAATTCAATTCTGGATTTGTAGCAGAAACAAGACCTAATGCTTCAACTTTTCCAGAATAATCAGACCATTTTCCATTTTTGATTGCATCAAGACAAGCGCGAACTGTTGCACCAAGTCCCTTCATTGCTGAAGT
>CAVCIJ010000063.1:0-2036 GCA_963601995.1 bacterium
TTTTTATACATTGCAGAAACTGTATTTGAGCTGTTAATTTTTGAACTGATTAGTTTATAAGAAGTAAATGAAAGCGCAAATAAAACAGCCGCGCCTAAAAAAACAAAAATAAAAATGGGAAAAAATTTGCTTTTTTTGTAAGAAACATTGCTGTTCATGTTTTTATGATTACGCTTTACTAACAATTTTCCCACCCAAAATAAAAAAAGGATACGGTAAGCCGGGTTCTGGTACAAAAATTGTATGGTCATCTATCCACTGCATCTGTTTCCAGATACATCCAGCAATCTACCCACAGTATAAGCTCGGAATAACAAACTGCTGCCTGATTTTGCTCCAAATGAGGTTTGCTTATGCCATTTTTGTCTCCAAAAATGCGGTAGTCTCTTACACTGCCTTTTCACCCTTACCATAATTGCTTATGGCGGTTATTTTCTGTAGCACTTTCTGTCAGAAAAATGGGTTATGCTAAAAAATAACAACTGCCACTTTCTGCCCGGTAATTATCCGGCATTTTTTCCGAAGGAGCCCGGACTTTGCCTCATAGCCCAACTTTATCATCAAAATCAGGCTCTGCGACCATGTATCCTTAAAAATTCAATCACTCATAATCTGAAGAATTCAAATCAGAAGAATCCATTTCTTCGTCTTCAAACTCTTTATCATCAAGAAGATCTTCTTCGTCATCTTCTCCAACAAGATTTCCAGAATCAGCAGTTGTGTAAGCAGCCTCATTATCAGCAGATTCTTCGTAAAACAAAATTCTACTGCAATAAGGACAGAATAAAATATCTTCGCCTTTTCTAACTTCATTAGCGAACTGTGCCGGAAGAATCATATTGCAACCTTCGCAAACATTGCTTCTTACGGCAACAATACCCTTTCTGTTTCTTTTTATAATTCTCTGAAACTTGATAAGAATTTGATTTTCAATTCCATCAGAAATTTCAACTTCCTGCTGTTTAAGTTCCTCGAGTTTTGCATTGAATTCTTCCAAATTCTTTGACTGCGCATTTTGCTTTTCACTTAATTCCTGCTCAAGCATATCAATAGTATCTTTTTTTTCTTCAAGAGCATCGTTAAGTGCAGACTCTTCTTTTTCTTTTTTCTGAAGATTTTTTCTAATAGAATTTTCCTGTTCCTGAGCCTCAGAAATCTGCTTATCAAGAATTTCAAATTCTCTATGAGTAAGTTCATTATCCATCTGTTTTTCACTTTCTTCACGAAGTTTTATAACAGAATCAAGGGAAGCTCTTAAACTTTCAGCTTCCGCCTTTTTATCCTCATATTCACTATTTTTCTGAATATATTCTTTTTTCATTCTATCAAGAAGGTCAGTTTCAGTAACTAAACTTTTTGGCAATTCTTCAACTTTTGACTCAATATCGTATTTTTCAGCAAGAACATCCTGCAAATTCTTGAGTTTCTCAAGTTTTTCTTTCATCTGCATCGCAAAAAACCTCTAATCTAATATCAAACCTTAAGACCTGTTTGCAAAAAAAAAAACAAAAGAATCTTAAAGCTTTTATGCTAAAATGAATGCACCTAAAAAAAAATCAAAGAATTTTTTAAGATGCTGCAACTTTTAGCTTAAAAAAAATACAAAACTTAAAATGCTTCATTTTAAAATCACTTCCAAAAATCGCAATTTTCAGAAACAAAAACAATAGAAAACATTTTCTTGTAAATATACAAAATTTAAATATTTGTGTCTATATTCTGAAAGTCAGTTTCAAAAATCTGCTTTAAAACTGATAAGGTTAACATAGAAAACTCTAAAAAAACGTCAATTTATTCAAAATTCAAAACAAATCAGCGTTTCTAAATTCTTATCAGCTGTCAATGTAATCTTTTAAACCGGATGCCCTACGCGGATGGCGAAGTCTTCTTAAAGCCTTTGCTTCAATCTGACGGATTCGCTCGCGTGTTACATTGAAGTAAAGCCCGACTTCCTCAAGTGTAAGTGAATATCCGTCATCAAGACCAAATCTCATTTTTAGAACTTCCTGTTCACGTTCCGGCAGTGTACTCAAAAC
>CAVCIJ010000064.1:0-37325 GCA_963601995.1 bacterium
GTTCCGCTTAACAAAAAGATTCCCGGTAAACAAAAAGACTTTGCTTAACAGGAAAATCTCTAAGAACTGCAATTTTTACTGGAATTCGCTTAAATCTTCTTAAAAAAATTGTCTGCTTCTTTTACTGTTTGGCAAATATAGTCTGCGTTGCATTCTTCAAATTCTTTGCGATTTCCAAAGCCCCACAAAATTCCCATGCATTTTATTCCAGCTTGATGAGCACCTTCAACATCGTATTTTCTGTCGCCGATTAAAATACATTCTTCACTTTTAAAATTATTTTCTTTTATTACATAGCGGACAACGTCAACTTTTTCCACCCGGCTTTTTTCGTCAATTGAACTTCCGCCTATAAAATCAAAAAGTTCTGCAATTCCAAAGTGTTCAAGAATTTGCTTTGCAAAGTGTTCAGGCTTGCTGGTTGCCACGCAGATTTTGTAATTCTTATTTTTCAGACTTTTTATTAAATCAAGAATTCCGTCATAAAGTTTGCATTCAAGAACGCCCTTTGGAGTGTAATATTCGCGATATTTTTTAATTGCATTTTGAATTTCACTTTGCGGCAGATGCAGAATATTCTTAAAACTTTCTTTTAGCGGCGGACCAATCAGTTTTTTATATTCGCTGCGATCAAAATTCAGTCCGTAAAAATTTATAACGTAATCAAAAGATTTATAAACGCCTTCCGAAGTGTCTGCAATAGTTCCGTCAAAATCAAAAAAAATGTTCTTAAAACCCATAGCGTGATTTTATATGCAGAATTGCAAAAAATCTAGTTTGAAAACTAATGAAAACCTTTTCCAATTCCAAAATTTATTAGTGCTGATTTTTTTGTTTTGGAGCGAATTTTTTTACTTCGACCAGCCTTCCAGCCTTCGCTAACGCTCATTGCCGTTGCCGGCAACTTCGGGCTTCCACGCTGGGCTAGGCTTTTTTTCCTCAAGATAATTTTTCTTTGTATACTTTACGAGCGGCTTAAAACCGCCTAAAATACTAGCCTATGGAATTTACACAAGAACAAATTGACGCATTAACAGTTAATGAAGTCGAAATTATGAAAAAAATTGCTGAAGAGCTTAACATTCGCCCTCAGCAAGTAAGCGCTGTTATCAGCTTGATTGAGGAAGGTTGTACAATTGCCTTTATTTCGCGTTACCGCAAAGAAAAGCATGGTGAATTGAATGAAGTTCAGGTTACAGAATGTGACCATAAATTCAAGTCTTATAAAAATCTTGAAGAACGTCGTCTTGAAATCGTAAAAGGTATTTTTAGTCAGGGAAAACTTACAGATTCACTTTATGAAGCTGTTATGGGTGCAAAAACTTTAACTGAACTGGAAGATTTGTGGGCTCCGTTCAAGAAAAAGAAGAAGACTCGCGGAATGATTGCCGCAGAAAAGGGCCTTGAATCTCTTGCTGATTTTATTGAAGCAGAAAACGATGATAAGGCAGTTGAAGCAAAAGCTGCTGAATTTATAAAAACAGACAATGAAGATCCAGCTTTAAATGTTGAAAGTGCAGAGGATGCAATTTCTGGTGCAAAAGACATTATTGCAGAACGCGTTAGTCAGAATACAAAAAACCGCGAATCAGTACACAAACTTTATATGGAAACTGGTTCAATCGTTACAAAGGGAATTGTTCCAGAAGGTCAGGATGCAGAAACTGCTGAAAAAACTTCTACATACAAAATGTACTGGGATTATTCAGAACCGCTTAATCAGGTTAAGCCGCACAGAATTCTTGCAATTAACCGAGCAGAACGTGAAGGTGCTCTTGAACTTACTTTAAATGTTGATGTTGATGCTGCCGTAAAGGAACTTCAAAGTCAGGTTAAAATTTCAAACAAATATTATTCAGAGGCAATTGAAGACGGAGTTGTGCGTCTTCTTTCGCCAGCAGTTTTGCGAGAAATCCGCAGTGACGAAACTGACGAAGCAGATGAACACGGAATTGGAATTTTCTCAGAAAACCTAAAAAATCTTTTGATGAGCCAGCCAATAAAAGGCAGCCGTGTTCTTGGAGTTGATCCAGGTTACCGTAACGGAACAAAATGTGCTGCTCTTGACGAAACAGGAAAATATCTTGGTTTCTTTAAAATTTTCCAGGAACAGAATCCAGATGATGCTTATAAGCAGATAAATGGCGCAATCGATAAGTATGATATTCAGGTTATTGCAGTTGGAAACGGAACAGGAAGTCAGGAAGTGCAGACAATTGTAGCAAAAGTTATAAGCGACAACTACGCTGATGCTGATGTAAAATATACAGTTGTTGACGAAAGTGGTGCTTCTGTTTATTCAGCGTCTCCTGTTGCAACTGAAGAATTTCCAAATCTTGATGTTATGGTTCGCGGAGCAATTTCAATGGGAAGAAGACTTCAGGATCCGCTTGCTGAACTTGTAAAAATTGATCCAAAAGCAATTGGTGTTGGACTTTATCAGCACGATGTAAATCAGAAAAAGTTAAGCGACACTTTGGACGAAGTTGTAGGTTCTGTTGTAAACCAGGTTGGAGTAAATCTTAACACGGCAAGTTATATGCTTTTAAAATATGTTTCTGGAATTAACGCTGGACTTGCTAAAAAAATTGTAAAGTATCGTGATGAAAATGGAAAAATCACAAGTCGCGAAGATTTAAAAAAAGTTCCAGGACTTGGACCAAAGGCCTTTGAGCAGTGTGCAGGATTTTTAAAAATCGCAGAAAGCGAAGATCCACTTGATAACACCTGGGTTCATCCAGAAAATTATCCTGTGGCGCGCGAAATTTATCCAATGGTAAAGTCTGGAGAAAAAATCAGCGCAGAATCAAAAAAATCTCTTTGTGAAAAATATAATATTGGCGAAACAACAATAAACGACATAATTGATGAACTTTCTAAGCCTAACAGAGATCCTCGCGACGGCTATCCGGCACCAATTATGCAAAAAGGCGTTGTAAAGTTTGAAGATTTGAAGGTTGGAATGAAAGTTACCGGAAAAATCAAAAATGTTGTTGATTTTGGTGCCTTTGTTGACATTGGATTGCACGAAACCGCTTTGATTCATATTTCTGAATTGAGCGACAATTTTGTAAGTGATCCAATGGACGTTATAAAAGTTGGCGACATTAAAGAATTTACAATTATTGATCTTGATAAAGACAGAATGAGAATTTCTCTTTCGCTAAAAAGTGATGCCGCAAGTAGAACAGCGCAGGGTGAAAGTGCAAATTCTTCTTCAGGAAAAAAGAAAATTGTGATTGTAAGAAAAAGTGCTTCTTCAAATGCCAGTCACAGCGGAGAAAATAAGGCTTCTTCTGCAAAACACGGAGAAAAGCCACGCCGCGAAAAGCAGAATTTTAGCAGCAGCGACGGTTATTCATACAATCCGTTTGCAGCTTTTATGAAAAATAAAAAATAAAAATTTTGCAGAACAAAAAAAGCGGTGCCTTTCTAAAAAACTGGAAAAGCACCGCTTTTTTTTATAAAAAAGAAATTTTATTAAAGAACAAAAATTTTGGAAGTTACAAAAACTTTTTTTTGAATAAAGCGGCGCGCAGGCAATAAAAAATCCGCTTAAAATCAAAATAAAATTACCATGTGTCGTGATTTCGCGAACTTAGTCTTTTCATATAAGAATCAACTTCGCTGTGAATAATTTCTTTTATTTCTTCGCGGCTGATTGTTGTTTGATAAACTTCATTTTCTTTTGATTCTTGAATTTCTTTTGATGTTGCTTTGTTTTTTAGATTAGTTTTTGAAAGAGAAGTTTTCGAGTCTACAAATTCTTCGCGAAGAGAAACGTAATTTTCAAAGCCAAGCATTCCAAGAAGTTCTGTTGCAATAAGTTCCGGATTGTCGCCGTCAAGAATTCCCAAAGTGCCATTTAAACTGACTAAAAGAACAAGTTTTTCTGAATCTGAACAAGGTGTGCTTGCTACAATGTTTTTTCCGAAATCTATAATGTAGCCTTCGGGACAGCCTTCGCTTACGAGTTTTATAAGTGCACCGGGAAAATTTTCCTGCAAAAGACTGTTTGTTTCAAGTTCGTCGCGAAGAATTTCAAGACCGCCGTTTTGCACTTTTTTTGCTAAATCTTTGAACAAAAGAATTGTTTCTTTAATTTTTGTTTTTTCTGGTTCTGTAAAAAAACTGTACTTTGGAATTCCTTCAAAACAAATCATAATTTCCTCCTGAATTTTAAATTTTACACACAACTTTGTAAGAAAATTTTTTTTATCTGCAATTTAAAAACAGAAATTTCAAAATTTTTTCTTACGCATATTATAATTCAGGAATTACAGTAAAACAAATTTGAATTAAAAAAATCCGTCTTGGCTTTTAGAGCTAAGTTTAAAAATGCAACATTTTATTTTTCATAAAGACATTCTCCATCAAAAATCAAAACAATGTCACTTTTACTGCTTATGTAAACTGGATTATATAAATCTGTATAGTAATCGCAGTAAGCATCGGCGTTAACATAATAATCTGGATAAATCACGCGAATTCTAAAATCATAAAATCCGCTGGAGTAAAGTTTAAAATTGCAGTTTGAATCTGAATAATCGTATGAATATTTCCACGCAGTTTTCCACGAACTTGAAGAAGATTTTTTGTATTCAACACTTTGAATGTAAGCAGAACGGTCAGAATCCTGGTTTTTTACAAAAACTTTTGAATACGAACTTGAAGAATTTCCATATTCATAGTCATCAGGAAAATCTCCTGCAATAAAAACGCAGCTGCTGAGTAAAGATGTAAAAATTACGGCACAAAGCACTGAAAAGAATTTTTTCATAATTTTCTCCTGTTGATGTTCATTATTTTTAGAATTTTTTTTTGGCGAAGTTTGCATATTAACAAAAAGATTTTCTGCAAATAGAAAAGTTCATTTGTAAATCGTGCAAAAAATTTCATTTCCTTAACTTAATTCAGTCTAGATGTAAAGCATTTTGTTTTCATCAAAGCGGATTAAGAGAAATCTAAGAGGATTCTTACTATATGACAAATTGAAAAATTGAAAATTTATGGATATATGGGTTATAATATCAAGGGTGTTTCTAAAAAAATTATTGTCGATGCTTTTTTAGAGATATCTGCGGGTTTTAGTTCGTTAAGATACAATGGATAAAAACCTCACATTTTCAGATTTACCTCTAAAAATTACAATTTTTAGAGCTTTCCTTAAAAAAGTGGTTTTTATAATTTTTCTATGAAGGAGGCGCTTTCTATGAGATTTTTTAAGATTTGTAAAAAAAGTTTTCTTGCGGCCTTTGTTTTTTTTCCTATGATTTTGGCATCCTGCGATTTTAGCAATATTAAGGTTCCAGGTTCTGTCAGCGTAAAAACTGATGCTGATTTAGGACTTTATCTAGGAAAGATTGAGTATGATGTTTCTAAAATTCTTGATGAGGACTCAATTTCAGAACAAGTAAATTCAACGCTGGGAGACGAAACTCAAGTTTATGAGTATTTAGGCGATGAAAGCGAAGAAAGCAAAGATGATGCACTTACTTATCTTGTTCACTATCCGGTTGCTAAAACAGAACTTAATGTGGGCAGCTATTTAGACGGACTTGATTTGGATTCAACTTTAAGTTCAAGTACTTCGGGAATGAATTTTTCGCAGACATTTAACGTTCCGTCTGTTTCAAGTACAGTCAGTCAAAGTATTGAAGTTGATCTTGCCAGCAAAATGGAATCTTATTCATCAGAAACTCTGTACGACAGTTTTACTTTACCAGTTACAGAAAATATTTCTTCTGCAGATCTTTTATCTCTTCTTGACGGTCACACCAGCATAAAATTTGAAAGTATTGCAACTGTAATTTATTCAAGTGGTTCAAGTATTGATGTTGCGTTTAGCAAAACTGATTCAAATGATTGCGGCTCTGATTTTATTTTTAATGTTACGGCAAAAATCGTTGATTTTGATGATGAAGAGACTGTTCTTTCAACATCCAGCAAAACTGATGTAAAAGATGGCGGAACAGTTTCAGTTTCAATTGGAAGTGATGCTCTTTCTGGCGGACTTCCACCAAAGTTTAAATTTAAGATGGATATTGAAGTTAGCGGAACTGCAGCTACAATACATAGTTATGATATTTCGATGGGAATTTCAGAAACTTCAAAAATCGAAAAAATTCAAAATATTACTGTAACTTCAGAAGATTTGCGGAATGGAAATGTTGACGGATTTGCTGCCGATGAAAATTTTGGAATTATTACAATAGATTCCTCTGTTTCTCTTGAGTCTGCCTGCGGATATTTTGAAAGTGCTTCTATAAATTCAGGATACATTTCTTTCTATAATGAAGAATGTTCTCCGCTTGATGATTCTGATCTTGAACCACAACTTGAACTTACAATCAGCGGCTGTGGTTTAAATCTTGCTCAAAGTGATTTTTCAGAAGATTCATCAAAAACAGGAAGATTTATAAATAAATACTGCAATCTTGCTGGAAAAACTTTGGATTTATCATCAGTAAGTTCTACTAGTGATGCTGTTCTTTCAATTTATGGAAAAGTAAGTTACGAAGTTTATGGAAAATCAATAGACTTAACTTCTGTTAGCGACAGCAATTTAACTGTGAATTTTAATGCAGAATCTGTAATCGAATCGCTTTATGACGTAAAAATTGATTTTACAAGTGACAAATACTCTTCTGTAAAAACAAGTTATTCTTTGCCACAAACAGAAGAAGGCGGAGTTGCACTTCCGGAACAGTTAATTTCTTACGTAAGCAAAATAAGTTTTGGACAGGAAAGCGGTGGAATTTACTACAAAAGCGATGAATATGGAAATATTTCTTCAACTTTAGCAGAAGGTTTTGGTCTCGCTTGTAAAATAAAAAATACTTTGCCAGTAGAAATTCCTGTAAAAATAACTTCAGAAATCTTTGATTTAGATCTTGCAGAAACAATTTCCAGTTCAAATAACACAGAATCTTATTCTTGGGTTGATTATCCTGAAGTTGACTTTTCTTCATATACAAATGATGAAACTCATTATGTTGATTTTTCTTTTGCATTTGTTCTTACTGATGATAAATATTTGACTTTGGGTACAAGTACGAATCCATTTGTTCTTGGAAATGATTATGAAATTTCAATGGAACTTGAAGAAATGAAAATGGATTGGGATAGCGTAACTTTGCGTTCAGACGGAGTTTCAATTCCTGTAGAGCAAGGATTTGATGCATTTTCTTTGGATTCCATTCTTAGCGGATTTGATTTTGATACAAGTACCCTCGATAATGTAAAACTTGCCGTTATGGATGTTTATTTTTATATGCAAAAGCCAAGTTCAAGTTCAGAAAATGCA
This sequence comes from bacterium, assembly GCA_963601995.1. Taxonomy (GTDB): domain Bacteria; phylum Spirochaetota; class Spirochaetia; order Treponematales; family Treponemataceae; genus Treponema_D. Next base: position 7,307 of record CAVCIJ010000064.1, read on the forward strand.
TTTAATTCTTTACTGAGTAGAATTGGATTAAAAGGAAATGCTTATATTTCTTACGGAGACGACGGCAAACTTTATGTTCTTGGTTCAGAGACTGATAATAGCGAAACAGTTTCTTTTTCTGATGAAATTACCTGGCTTGAAAATGGAACAAAGGTTTCTACTGCATCAGGTTCAGAAACCGCTGAATTTGCAAATATTTTCCTTGATTCGTCAAACTATTCATTTAAGGCGGATTTAGCTTCTATTGTAAATGCGCGTCCTGAAAATTTTAAATTTATTTCAGAACTAAGTTTAACAAGTTCTGATGGAGGAGAGCTCGTAGTTTACAAGGCAATGATTGACAGTCTTGATTCTTCTTCGACAACAAACTTAGGAATTGATATGCTTGCCTTTATTCCTTTCCAGCTGAATTTAACCGGTGATGTTTCAATGGAAATTATGGAGATTTATGATTCAGAATGGAATGGCGAAAATGCAGAAAAAGATCTTCTTAATCGTGGTGATGATTATGATTCGAGTCAGTACGAGTCTTATGCTGAAATGATTGAAAAATTTGCAGTTTACTACAACGTAACAAACAATGTTTTTTCAAATTTTGATTTAAGCGGTTCTGTTTCGGATTCTAATTCAGGCTTAAACAAAACAATTACGCTCAACACAAATTCTGCTTTAAATACTTTGGAACTTACCGGAACTGAAATAAAAAATGTTCTCTCAAAGAAACCTTTCCACCCTTCTATTACTTTAACTTTGGAAGGTGGAACTGAAACTGAACCAAAAGAACTAAAAATCAAACGTTCTATTTTTGATGAAGACGCAGATGCAACCGTAAGTGCAAGCGTTACTGCAAGAATTGATATTGATGGTGATAAAGAATTTGCCCTTCCTTTCTCTTTAGGAGGTTCAGAATGAAAAAATTAAATTTTGCATTTTGTATTTTGCTTTTTGCTTCAAGCGCAGTTTTTGCTCAGCTTTATCCGCCAAAAAGAATTTTTGAATTTGGAACCAATATAAAATTTTCTGCAGAACAGAATGCTCTTTCAGTAACAGATATTTTTGTAGAAAATCTTGTAATTGATTTTACCGAAATTGCAGAAGGATTTAACGGCAAAGGATTTGTTTTAGATTCTGATACACAAGCCGATGCTTTTATAAATTTTAATTTAGGAAAAAGATGGGGATTTGGACTTTCTGCTGACATAAATGCAGGTATGGAATTTGGTGTTGGTCAGGGATTTTGGGATTTTCTTGCGTACGGAAACTGGAACGAAACGACTGGCGCCCCTTCAGATTCAGAATTTGAACTTTCTCTTTCCCTTGAATCTTTTGCAGAATTTTCAGCACCATTAAAATTCGGTATAAAAAATCTGGGAATAAAGATTACGCCGACTTATTATATTCCGTTGGCTTATGTTCCGTACACTTCGGCAGCTGTAGTAGTTTCTCCGGGAAATTCAAGCAATGGAAAAACCTTAACTGCGACGGGAACTGCTGCCTTTGATTTGTATTCAATTATAAATTTTGACGGATTTCTTACGATAAATGACGGAACGCCAAGTTTTGATACAGAATCTCTTTCTGAAGCTTTTTCAGATATGCTTTCAAATGCAGGACAAGCTGCCATTGAACTTTTGCAAAGCGGCGGCTTGAGTTTGGGAATTTGCGCTGATTATCCTATTTTTAACACTTTAACACTTGGTGCTTATGCAGACGTTCCAATTTCTGCGGGAAAACTTTTTTACAAGGCAAGCGGAACGGTTACTGCAACTGCGGATGTTGATGGACTTCTTAATTCTGTTTTGGGAACTGAGTCTTCCAGTTCAGATTCAAGTTCTGAAGACGGTAGTTCAGATCTTTACAGCATTGACTATAGTGTAAGCGATATTACATATTCTGAATTGGAAGAAGCGTATTCTGTTAGAAAACCGTTGCGACTTGGACTAGAAGCAGCCTGGAGACCTTTTGGTTCATGGTTTACAATTCGCGGAATGTTGGGTTATGCTGCACGAAATCCTTTTGGCGAAGACTGGAACTGGAAAAAATCTATGTTCATGGAATATGGTGCTGGACTTGACGTTTCAATTTTGTATGTGCTGAGGCTTTACGCATCTACTTCCTATATTGACAAGGTTTTTGCTCAGCAAATTGGACTTGGATTGAATATTAGAGCAGCGGAAGTAACTTTAAAAATTGCTTCAAGCGGAACAAGTCTTGCTCAGTCGTTTGGTGTAGGTGGGGCAAAGGCTGCACTTGGCATAACCATGGGCTTTTAATCAATCTAAAGAATTTTTATAAATATAATTCTGACTTTTAAGAACTTTTAAAAATTTGGTATAGACTAGGTTTTTAGAAGTTCTTTTTACTTTTAAATGACACAAGTTTTTTAAAGTTATATAATCGATTTGTTTTTGTGAAATTTTTTGCAGAACGTTATTTTTGTTGTGTTAAGGAAAAAAAAATGAACAAAATTATTGAAAAACGTCAGCTGTCTGAAAATGTTTATTATATGAAATTTGAAGCAGCTGATATTGCAAAAAATCGTAAAGCTGGTCAGTTTTTAATTGTTCAGGTTGATACAGATTTAGGAGAACGCATTCCTTTGACAATTGCAGACGCAAATGCTGAAGAAGGTTGGGTTGCAATTGCTTTCCAGCCAGTTGGTGCTTCAACTTTTAAACTTTCTCAGTTAAATGAGGGCGATTATTTAGGCGGAGTTTTAGGTCCGCTTGGAACTCCTTCGGTTATTGAAAAATATGACAGGCCTGTAGTTTGCGTTGGTGGCGGTTTTGGAACAGCACCTCTTTATCCTATTGTTCAGGCTTTAAAAGCTGCCGGAAACAAGGTAATTCTGATTGAAGGTGCACGTACAAAAGATTTGCTTATTTTTGTTGACGAAATGAAGGCTGTTTGTGACGAAGTTATTATTTGTACTGATGATGGTTCTGCCGGTGAAAAATGCGTTACAACAGTTCCGCTTGAGCGTTTGTGCCAAAGTGATGTTCCTCCTGCAGAAGTTATTGCAATTGGTCCTCCAATAATGATGAAATTTTGTGCTCTTACAACAAAAAAATATAATGTAAAAACTACAGTTTCTTTGAATACAATTATGATTGACGGAACCGGTATGTGCGGTGGCTGTCGTGTAAGTGTGGGTGGCGAAACAAAGTTTGTTTGTGTTGATGGTCCTGATTTTGATGCTCATCAAGTTGATTGGGATAATATGATGCTTCGTATGAAGAGTTTTAAACCTCAAGAAACAGAAGCCTTTCATAAGTGTAAACTTGAAGCGGAAGCAGAAAAAATAAAAAAATAGCTTGTTTGCAAGAAAGATTTTATAAAGACCTTGTAATAAATCTTGTTAAGGTTTTTATCGCAAAATTTATTATGGGGAGAAAGTATAGAAGTCCGCTAAAATAGTGCGGTCTTTTATATAAAAAAGTTTGCGTTGCAAACTTTTTTTTCATCTACTGCACATTCTCACTGTGTTGTGAATGTGTTTAAAAAGTCAATCCTAAAATTAATGTTTTATGCTTGACTTTTTATGGGGAGAATAAAAGTGTCAGAACATATTAGTGCAAAAAAAATAGAGGAAATGGGCTTGGAAGAGTATGCTAAAATTCAGGCAAGACTTGCTTCCGGCCCTCTTACAAATAAAGATAGAATGGCAATTCCTCAGCAGGAAATGCCTAGTGGAGAACCTTTTGAGCGTGCCCGTCAAATGACAGAAGTTGCGCTCGGTTACACAAAAGAGCAGGCAATTGTTGAAGCAAATCGTTGTCTTCAGTGCAAGAACCAGCCTTGTGTAAACGGTTGTCCTGTAAATGTTCAAATTCCAGACTTTATTGCTCAGGTTGCAAAGGGTGAGTTCAAAAAGGCTGTTGATATCATAAAACAAACAAATCTTTTACCTGCTATTTGCGGACGTGTTTGTCCTCAGGAAAAACAGTGTCAGGGTCAGTGCACAGTTGGAAAGGTATATAAATCTGCAGAAAAATCAGTAAGCATAGGTCGCCTGGAGCGTTTTGTTGCCGATTACGAGCGTAATAATCATCTTGAAACTGTTACGTCAGTAGCATCTCCTTCAGGAAAAAAAGTTGCGGTAATTGGTTCAGGACCAGCCGGACTTACAGTTGCTGCAGACTGTTGCAGAGCGGGCCACGATGTTACAGTTTTTGAAGCTTTTCAAAAAGCAGGCGGCGTTATGGTTTACGGAATTCCAGAATTCCGCCTTCCAAAGTCGATTGTTCAGAAGGAAGTTGAAAATCTTCAGAAAATGGGCGTAAAATTTGAATACAATTATCTTGTTGGCCGCACTTCTACAATTCAGCAGTTTTTAACAGAAAAAGGTTTTGATGCTGCCTTTGTAGGAACAGGAGCTGGTCTTCCTAAATTCTTTGGAATTCCCGGAGAAAACCTTATAGGCGTCTTTTCTGCAAATGAATATTTAACGCGTGCAAATTTGATGAAAGCTTATGAAAAAGGCGTTGCTGATACTCCATATTACGAAGCTAAAAAAGTGATTGTTTGCGGTGGCGGAAATGTTGCTATGGATGCGGCTCGTATGGCTTTGCGTTTGGGTGCTGAAAAAGTTTATATTGTTTATCGTCGGACACGTGCTGAAATGCCGGCTAGAAGTGAAGAAATTGAACATGCAGCTGAAGAAGGCGTTGAGTTTAAGTTACTTGAAAATCCGATTGAAATTCTTGGAGATGAAGAAGGCCGCGTAAGAGGAATTAAGGCTTTTTCTTATGAACTTGGTGAACCTGATGCAAGCGGACGCCGTTCTCCAGTTGCAATAAAGGACAGCGAACACGAAATAGAATGTGATGCAGTTATTGTTGCACTTGGAAACAATTCAAATCCTTTGATTCCAAAAACAACTCCAGAAATCAGTGTAGATAAAAAAGGACATATTTTAGTTGATGAAAATCAATCTACGAGTATGACAAAAGTTTGGGCTGGCGGTGATATTGTTCTTGGTGCGGCAACAGTTATTCTTGCGATGGGCGAGGGAAGAAAGGCTGCAGCAAGCATAAATGAATATCTTGCAAAATAAAAATTTCTAAATAAAAAGCGACGGTTTGCTATTGATTTTTTAGTAAACCGTCGCTTTTTTTATAAGTTATCTTTATGATTTAAAAATATTTTCTTACCAGATTAAGATTAAATCTCCATGTTTGTCTTCGAATTTTCCAGCAATAATAAAAATTATATCTATGAGACACCAGATTTCTCCAATTCCTGTGGTACTCAGCAAAAGCATCAAAATTCCTGTACCGATTTTTTCTGTGTAAAAGCGGTGAATTCCAAATATTCCCAAAAAAATTGCAAGTAAAAGACATACAGTTCTGCTTTTTTCAGAAACGGTTTCTGCGGTTCTAAAATTTGAATTTGATAAATTTGCACCGCATCTTGGGCAAAAAGCTTCATCTCCGTTAATATTGACTCTGCATTTTGGACAGTATCTCATTTTCTTCTCCAAATATCAGTTTTAGATTGATTTTAATCAAATATTATTTTATATCAATTTTCTATAAATTCAAAAACTAATTATAAATCTGAACTTTTGCTTCCTAAAAAAGTCTTTTTGTCAGGTTCAGCTTAAAAATCTGCTTTTGTGGACTTAAAAGAACTTCTTTATTATACTTAAAAGCATGGAAAATAAGAAAAATTCATTAAAAGAAAAATTGATTCCTTTGCTGCTTTCTGTTGCAGTGATTTTACTTGATCAAATTACAAAGGCTTTGGTTGTAAAATATATTCCTCAGCTTACTGATTTTGCTGCTGACGATTCTAAAAAAATTATTCCGATTTTTGGTGATTTTTTTCGCTTGATTCACGTAAGAAATCCGGCAGTTGCTTTTAGTATGGGAGCGGGTCTTCCACATAACGCGCGGGTTATTTTGTTTTCTATAATTCCGCTTTTGGTTGTAGCTGCGGTTTATGTGATTTATTTTAAGAATAACGAATTTACTAAGGTTCAGCGCTGGGCAATCTGCAGAATTTTGGGCGGTGGAATTGGTAATCTTATTGACCGCTTTTTTAGGCCGCAAGGCGTTGTGGACTTTTTGGATGTGATTTGGTTTGGAGCAAAAGACAGTAAAATTTCTCTTTTAAGATGGCAAAGATGGCCTACTTTTAATATTGCTGATTCTGCGGTTGTTGTGTGCGGAATTATGTTTATTGTTTCGTTTATTGTGCTTTTGGTTCGCGATTCTAAAAGAATCAAAAAAGAAAAAAAAGAAGAAAAGTCGGCTTAAATTCTGTCTGATTTATTAACATTCCTAAAGCAAAATTTTTACTTGCCGGAGAAAATTATGAATAAAAAACTTTATACAATTCTTTATGTTTTAATTTCTACACTTGCAAATATTCTTGTTACTTTACTTGTAATTTTTGCGCTCTTTGTTATTTCCTTTTCGATTATGAGATTTGCTCTTAAACTTGATGAAAGTCATTCTGCGTATCCGGCAGTTACTTTGCTTTGTTTTGTGGCAGGAATTATAATCAACTTTTTTATTAACAAAAATCTTTCTACAAAAATAATTTCGCATTTTGGAATGGACAGAAAATTTGAAGACAAGTGGTTTTCGTCTAAAAAGAAAAAGACTGGAGTTGGTGTAGTTACAAGTGTAGACGACGAAGGACATGAGAAAGTAAAGGAAACAAAACTTCCTGATTCAGTTTTGCCAGATGAAGACGAAATTGAAAATGAAAAGGAATGGGGAAAATAAAGAGTTATAATCAAAAGTTGTGGATTGTCTGAGGTGGCATAAAGAAAAAGAAGCTAGACATGGAATTTTCTGATTTATTATCAGGTTATTAAGATTTTGAATTTATCAATCAAGCTAAAAATATGGAGCCTATGAAACCTCTCTATTGCCATGTAATTCGTGACAACTAAAGTCCAGAAATATAAAGGGAAAATAATTTCTTACTGATTTTTCATTTTGGGTGGTAGAGCTTTTTGATACTTCCTTTAATTGAACATTTTTACATCTTTTGTTAGATTGTCATTATGAATACTTTTGCAGCGCTTTGTGCCGTTGGCGCAGAAAAAATTTTGGGTAATGAATTAAAACTTTTAGGTTACAGGCTAAAGGGAAATTCTCCAGGACGCGTGTTTTTTGAAGGTGACATTAAGGCTATGTACCGTGCAAATTACTGCCTGCGCACTAGCGACAGAGTTTATCTTGTAATGGCTCAGTACAAAGCTGGCGATTTTGATGAACTTTTTGACGGCTGTTATAGAATAAACTGGCAGGACTTTTTTAAAAAAGATGTTCGCGTTGTTGTGGACAAGGTGCGTTCTTTCAAAAGCAAATTGAACAGCGAGCACAGTATTCAGGGAATGATTCAAAAGGCGATTTATAAAAAAATCGGTGATAAGTGGCATATTTCAACACTTCCAGAAAGTGGCGAAGAATGCGATGTACGTGTTTATATTGATTTTGATGTAGCAACAATTCTTTTGGATACAAGTGGCGAATCTTTGCACAAAAGAGGCTACAGAACTGAAGGCGGACTTGCGCCTTTGCGCGAAACAACTGCAGCAGCACTTTTGCAGGAAATGATGTGGAAAAGAAAAACTGCCCTGCACGATCCTTTTTGCGGAAGTGGAACCATCGCAATAGAAGCTGCTCTTTTTGCTCACAATGTAGCACCTGGTTTAGGACGACATTTTGCCTATGAAAATTTAAGTATTTATAATCAGCAGATGGCTCTTGAAATAAAGAAAGAAGAATCATCAAAAATCCGCACTGATGTTGAAACGAGAATTACTGGCAGCGATATTGATTCTTCCCAGGTGGAAAGAGCTAAACTTAATGCAGAGCATGCATGTGTAATGGCCGGAAGAGCCTTGCAGTTGATTGGAAGTGATGCACGAATAGAACGTCCAGATTTTATTGTAAGCGATTTTAAGGAACTTAGAGCACCTTATGACAGCGGACTTCTTCTTTGCAATCCTCCGTATGGCGAAAGGCTTGGCGATCTTTCTCAGGCGCAAAAACTTTATCGCGAAATGAATTCTATTTTTACAGATTTTCCAAACTGGCAGATTGGCGTAATTACAAGTCAAAATAATTTTGAACAGTGCATTGGGAAAAAATCTGATAAAACTAAATCTTTTAAGGCTGGAAATTTAGACACAGTTTTATATATTTGGAATGCGTCAAAAAGTTTAATTCAAAAAGGAAAATAATTTTAGAAAATTAAGTTTTTTGATGAAAAAATCTAGAATCTTAACTAGAATCAGGAAGAAAAAATGGCGGCTCTTGTAGAACACGATAAGCGCAAATATGAAATTCTAGAAAAATCACTTGATTTGTTTATTGAAGAAGGCTACGAGGATGTGACTTTTCAAAAAATTGCAGATCGATGCGGAATTACAAGAACGACTCTTTACATTTATTTTAAAAACAAGCGTGAAATTTTTTTGTGGAGCATAAAGCAGCTTACTTCAAATGTTGAACGCGAATTGATGACAATAATCAGTGATGAAACTTTGACTTCACTTGATTGCCTGCGCAATATAATAAGCAAGATTTTTGATATTGCTGACGAAAACCGCCAGCTTTTTAAGGTTTGTCTTTCGTATTTGATGCAACTGCAAAAAAGCGGTGCTGATGTAAAAGACCGGGTTACAAGGCGCGTAATAAGAATTCAGCATTTGCTTACGATTGTAATTATTCGCGGACAAAGAAACGGCGAAATAAAAAAAGAACTCAGTGTAAAAGAACTTAACGATCTTTTTTACGGATTCATGGAAAGTGCAATTTTTCGTCTTTCTGTGCTGAACAGTCAGAATTTTGATGAAATTAGAAAAACAGTTGATTTCACAATAAATTTAGTAAAGGCTTAAAAACTTCATTTCAATTTAAAAATCAGTTCAAAAATAAAATTTATTCAGCACTAAAGTCAAAAGGCGTATCTTTTAAAATTAAATACCTTGATGCATAATGCGCATAGTAATCGTCATCAGTTAGAGTGTAGGTTGCAATATTTCTGAGTAAGGTGTTAGCTGGCGAAAGATTTCCATTTTTTGCCAAAGAAAGTGTTTTGTATTCGCGAACTCCAGTTAGGGCATTTCCACGCGGATAAACTGGAATGTTTAAGTCATCATCCCAAATCAAATCATCTTTAAAAGAGTCGCTCATGACGCAGTTTATAAAAGCTACGCTGTCCCAGTTTTTTTCAGATTCCGCAGAACCTTTTCCAGCAGTTCTGTAAATGCTTAATAGACTTCTTTTCCGTTTTTCACCGGTAAATTTACAGCCGGAAAAAATGAAACCTTTTTTGTTTGCCAAAGCAAGGCTTTTTACAGCGAATCCATTGTGATCGCCTCGATTGTCCTGTCGTACAAAAATTTCACAGTTTTCAAAAAGTGCCGTATCGCAGTCTCCATAAATAACATCAACATCGCCTGAAAAATAGCAGTCTTTAAACCAGGAAAATCCGTGTGCATAAACAGTGTTTTGACGGCTTTCAAAGCGTATATTTTGGCAACAGAGAATTCCCTTTTCATTGCACCAGGCAAGAGCTTCTGCACTGTCGTTTAAAGTTTTAGGTTCTTCGCAGATTTTGTTGTGTGTGTTGATTATTGTAAAATTCTTTAAGGTAACATTTGTAGCGTTTGGACCAATCTCAAAAATAGCTCTATTTTCGACACCGTGATTAAAATATTCGCAGTTTTCAGCCTGAATAACGGTAGATAAAGCGTTAGCAGAAGATGCTTCCATAACAAGAGGATTTCGCAGATTGTATCGGATAATTTCCTTGTATGAGCCCGGTTCAAGAACAATGTGCACTGGCGAATCTTTTGAAACCGCACCTGTGTTAACCATTTCTTTAATTTTCTTAAAAGCTGAATTTATGGCAGCCGGATTTTTTGAACTAACTTTTAATTCCAACATCTCTTTAATTATAGCAAATTTTTTATTATATTCAAATTCTCTCAGGTTTATAACGAATTGTTTTTTTTAGTTTTTTTATTCTGACAGAATTTTTTTATAAAAATCATTTTTTATGAATTTTTAGAGGTTTCCCTTAACAGATGCTGCTAAAATTTTATCAGCAAATTTTTCAAAGGTTAAAGCAAGATGACTTGAAATAAAGCCTGATTTTTCTTTTTTTAAGCCCAGACAAAATGCTAAAAGTGGATCTGTATTTTCTACTGGACCCCAACCGCCGCTTAAATAAAGTCCGTCATTTATATTTAAATCAAAAGTTCCGTTGATTTGCCCGAAAAATTCGTTCTGCATTTTTGGAAGAGATTTTGTAAAGTCGTCTTCTGTAAGTAGAAAAACAATTTCGTCTTTGCCGGGATTTACTGCTTTTATAAAATGCCGCATTTCCATTCGCACTAAAGCACTTTTTGACTTTATGTGAGACTCATATTCCTGTGGATTAAAAAATTTTTCGTATCTAAAAGCATCAGTTCTTATAAAATGAAAATTCTTAAAATTATTGAACCACAAGGCATCTTGCGAATTGAATTCGGCAAAATAAACTTTGTAGCCGTCAAATGCAAGTTTGTAAAGAAAATTTTTGTAAACCTGAAAATTTGCATTTTTGGGCGGAACAAAAAGAACAGTTTTTTGCAGATTCTGCGTTTTGTTCTGTGAAATTAAATTTTCTTCAGTTGATGAAAAATTTTCATTTTTTGAATCATTTTTTTTTGAAATTTCGTAAATTACAAGCGATTTTTTTGAAAACGGATTTTTTTGTTTTTCAAATCCACTGACAAAATTTCCGCTGTAATTTTGAGATGAAACCTGTATTTTGAATTTATTTTTTTTGTCGCCTGCAGGAATAAAAATCACTACAAAAACGCAGAGAACTATTGTGAAAATTAAATTTATGCTTGACGAAAGTTTAACCAGCGGGCCATAAGTGTCAATAACAAGGGCAGATTTGAATCTTAAGAAAGCCCGGAAATTCCACAGGCAGGTAAAAAACGCAAGTAAAAAAAGTAAGTCTTCAAGTGGATTTATTCCGTATGCAAGAATATTCATAATTGAAACAAAAAGTGCAAAAATTGGAACGACAGAAAGATTGTCGGTTTTGGAATTTTTTATAAATAAAAATCTTGAGTTAACAATAAAAAGCAAAAGCAGTAAAAAAAGTTGCGCCAGTGTGTGATAATTCATAATTTTATTTTAGACAAAAAAAAGTTCTTCTTCCAGCAGAATTTTTTTTTATAAAAGATTCTGGCGGTTAGCAGGAAATTTTAGTGCTGACAAAAAATTTTTATGGTTAATGAAAAAGTCCGCAACATCATACGTGCGAGTTACTGGTAAAATTTCGCTGATGAAGAAAAGTTTTAGTTAACGGAAAAATTCTGTGCTTACAAATAAAATTTTCGCTGATGAAAGTAAATTTTTTCTTAACAAGAAAATTCTACGGTTAACGAAAAATTTTCGCAATTTATCAAAAAAACTTATTTTAAGTCGTATTTTATTGAAAAATTGATTTGAGTATATCGTGAATTTATGAAAAAATGGAGATATTGGAGTTTTTGCACTTTAAGATTTTTGGAATATAACCGATAATCCTAAAAATATCTAGTTTTAAAATTCGTTTGGCTTTTAAAACTCGCATGAATCTAGTAAAAAGCATTAAAAATATTTTTTTACCAGATGCCTTAAATTTCAATTTGGAACAAATTTATTTTGTTCAGGAATAGACGGATAAAACTGCCGAAAAATGTCGTCAGTTTTTATTCTTAAACTGATGTTTTAGTCTTGATTTTTTATGGGAGAAGTTATGAGTAAAAAAGTTTTTATGACACTGACCTTGCTTTTATTTGCAATTGGCGCAGTTTTTTCAGCAAGAAAAAAAGAAGTTCAGCATCCAGAAAATATGAATAGCTGGCAAAAAGAATTCGACATCAACAAAAAAAGTGGAAAGTATAATATCCTTGTTGAAGCTGAAGATCAGGCCGGTAACATTGAAACTGCCGGACCTTACAATATTTTTATTGATGAGGAGTCAGACCTTCCTGTAACAGGAATTACAAATCCTACTGAACAGATGCGGGTTCTTGGAAATCTTAATATTGTTGGAACTTGTACCGACGATGACAAAGTTGCTGAAGTCTGGCTTATTTTGGATGGCGATAAAGAAAATCCTGTAAGAGCACAGGGAACTGATTTCTGGTCATATTATCTTGATACGACAAATCTTCTTGAAGGACCGCATACAATTGAAGTTTACGGAATTGATGATGGAAATCCGGAAGCATATAGAAACAGCGAAACTGGTGAAATTGATGAGGCTAAAGTTATTCCAAAAACTGGTCGTTCTGCGAAAGTAACCTGGCAGCTTGACAGACGTGCTCCTGTAATTGAAATAAATGCTGATAATCACTATATGGGCGAGCTTGTTCGCGGAAAAATCAATCTTATTGGTAAAGTAAGAGACGGAAACGGAATCAAAGGTCTTGAGTTCAGTACAGACGGTGGAAGAATTTATACAGAAGCAAAAATTAAAGAAGTAAAACTTAAAACTCCGGACGAGGACGGAATTTCTTCTTATTGGACTTTTAACATTCCTCTTGATACAAAAAAACTTTATTCTGACGGCGCGGCAACATGCTGGTTCAAGGCAGTAGATAATGCTGGTTCTGTTGGAAAATATGCATTTTTATTCTTTGTTGATAACACAAATCCTGAAATCGTAATTGTAAGTCCTCAGCCAAATGAGGTGCAGAACGGAATTTTTACGGTTGCCGGATACGCTTATGATGCAAACCATATTTCAGAACTCACCTATGAATTTGGCTCAGAAAAGGGAAGTTTTACTTTAACTCCTGGAAATCCTTATTTTATAAAAGATTTTGATTCACGCGGAAAATCTGGAAATTCAGTTCTTACAATAACTGCAACTGATACAATGGGAAACGTTGCGGTAAAAAAACAGAATATTCTCTTGAATCAGGAAGAAGACAAACCTTGCGTAACAATTGCTTATCCTGCACATGGTCTTAAAGTTTCTGCAGAAGACGGAAGTTTTTATGTGCGCGGAATTGCAAGCGATGATGACGGCGTTGTTAAAGTGGTTTATTCTCTTGATGGAAAAAATGAAACAGCCATAGATTCAAATGGTGTCTTTTATGCACAAATTCCAGGCGAACTTTCTGATGGAACTCATGAAATTTCAGTTTATGCAATCGACAAATACGGAGTAAAAGGAAACGCTGTAAAAAATACATTTGTTGCAATCGGTGCAGCTCCAAAATTTGAAAATCCAAAATATTCCGTTGGAAAAAATTCTGTTGATTATGTTCCTGGAATGAAAATCAATCCTGAAGAAAACGGCAGTCTTGAAATTAGTGTAAATTCAAGCGTAGGTGTTACAGATGCTGATTATCAGTTTTTCTGGGGCAATGGAGAATCTTCTGAAAAAGTTGACGTGACTTTCAATGACGCATTAAAATCTGCGAAAATAAAAATTCCTCTTGGTGACGAAAATCTTGCGTGGGGAATTTCAAAACTTCTTGTTCGTGCGCTGGACGTTCGCGGACACATAAGCGAGTATAGAACAATTTTAAATATTAGTGATTTAACAAAACCGCATCTTGAAAATCCAGGAATTTATTTTACAGACAGTACAGTTGACGAAACTGGCGGATTTTTGACTGATGGAAAAAATACTCTTCAGGGATATTTTGTTGGCGGAGAAATTGCCAGCGTAACAATAATTCCTTCAATTCGCGGAATTTCTGTAAAAAATCAGGGAAATCTTGTTTCTGTTGAAAGTTCTGATTCGAGCGAAGAATTTATTGTTCGCGTAACGACTTCTTTTGGCGCAACTTATGATTCCCGCAAGCTTCATTTTATGAAAAAAGGCAAACTTCCTTCTCTTGAAGTTGCTCAGGCAGCAGATTCAGAAAAAGGGATTCCTCTTGAATTTGAAACAGCACGTGATCGAAAAACAATTAGCGGTTCTGTAGATGATTCCAGCACTCGGGTAAGCTACAGAATTTTTGGTGTAAAAGTAAATTATGATGAAAACGGCTTTGTAAGTTCTTCAGAAGTTATTGAACCTGGTGAATTTATTCCGCTTTCATTGGATAGAAGACAAAGATTCAGCATTGAAAATCTAAAAAGTGATGACTTTGTTGATGGAATTTCAGTTGTAGAAATTATGGCAACAAATGATTCCGGTTCAACAACAAAGTCTGTTTTTGTAAAAAAAATAAATCCTGTTCCGAAAGTAAATCCTGATGATGAAAATGCGAGTGCAAAAAAGCCTGCAGAACCTGCTCTTTACTGGCTTAAAGGAAATGATTACTACGGAATTGCAGTTTACCAGGGAAGTCTTGGCGGAAAAGAGCATGATGAGGATGATGAAGCAAGTGATCGTTCAGAATTTGTTCTGATCAAATATGATGATATTCTTGCAAGTCAGCAAAAACTTGTTTTAAGAAGAATTGCTTCTGATGTGGATGCTGTGCTTGATCCTAAGGCAAAAAAGGGAACTTTGCCTTCAAGAAAGGTTTATTCTGTCGAACTTACACCGCCTCCGGTTCAGTCTTCTGTGGAAGCTTACTTTACTAAAATTGACGAAGAAGATTATAAGAGCGGAATGAATATTCTGCTTCCTCGCGGCACAAGCAAAGAAGCTGGACATAGTATTTTTATGAAGGCAAAATCCGCAAACAAAATTACTTCTGTGGAATATAAAATCAGCGGTGAAAATTTTGCTGGTGGAGATGCAAGTCAAAGCGGAAATTTTGTTCCAGCTCCCGTTAGTGAAGGTTCTGATGAATATGAATTTTCAATTCCTCTGTTCAATTTGCCTGCAAGAATGACAAATCTTGAAGTTACAATAAAAGATATTTTTGGACAAAAAACTTTTAAAGCTTCATTTATGGTTTTGCGCGAACACAAAAATATTGACAACGAAGCAAAGGTTTACTGGGCGGAACTTGGAAGTGTAAAGTTTAATCAGGATTCTAAATCTTATGTTTTAAATAGCGATGAATCTTTGTACGGATTTATCAATGCTCAGGGAACATTTACTTCATCTTTGCGTGGTGCATCAGGGGCACTTTCTGTAGAAACTGAAGGAAATCTTGTAAAAATTAGTTCTGCCAGCGACGGTTCATTTAAGGATATTAGCGTTAGAATTGCCGGTTCTGATGGAGCAAGTTACACATCGTCTCCAGTTTCGATTGTGGTTGATACAGCGAATCCAGAAATCTCTCTTTCAAGTTTGACTAATATGTCTTATGTTGGAAATAAACTTTTGATTGCCGGCCGGGTAACTGATGGAAATGGAATCAGTAAGGCTGAATATTCTTTGGAAGACAAAAAGACAGATGAAAATGTTGAACAGAATTGGACTAAATTAAATCTTGATCGCAATGGAAATTTTAGTGTTTCTGCTGATATTTCTGAATATAATGACGGATACATTCCGCTTTCTATTCGCGCTTATGATACAACTGGAAAAGAATCAGTTCTTAATTATGTATTCTTTAAAGACGTTACTCCGCCAGAAGTTGAAGTTATAATTCCTGTTGCAGAAATGAAAGTTTCTGACAAAAAAGGTATTGTAAATGAAATAAATGGCGAAACAGACATTGTGTTTAAGGTAAAGGATAATGGTTGCGTAAATTCAATTCGTTATACAAGTGCAGATTCAAAAATCACTGATAATTTTGAAATTTATAAAAATGCAGAAAACATTCCTGTAAAAACAGAAACTGTGGAAAGTCAGGTTCCTGGTGCAGAAGGCGAAGAAACGCAGACTGTTACGAATGAAGTTCCTGTTGCGCTTTCAAAAGATCCTCTTAGAACAATGAATTCCCCGCTTCCAAATATGAGGATTGGAACTTCATCACATCCGCACGACAACAAAATGAACTTTACATTTACTGATGGCGCTGGGAATTCAACTGTTGTGAACAAATGGGAATTTATTGTAAACGAAGAAAGCGATAAGCCAAAAGTTGAAATTCATCTTCCTGTAAATAATCAGGTTATTACAACTGATTTTACAATTTCTGGATTGATTTATGATGATGATGGATTGAGTCAGTTCTTCTATAAAATTGATAACGAAGAATGGCAGTCTTATGACAACGGACTTGCAACTTCGAATTTCAAGATTGACAAAAAACTTGAATCATTAACAGATAATGAGCACACAATTTCGGCGTATGCAATTGATCAGAATGGTGTAAAAGGTAAGGAAGTCAGGTCAACTTTCAGAGTTTCTCTTGAAGAACCAAAGGGAACTGTTATTGAACCAGATATTTCAAAAACGGTTACTGGTTTAGTAACATTGAAAGGAACTGCAAGTGATAAAAACGGAATAAATAAGGTTCAAATTTCTGTTGACAACGGTGCTACTTATAACGATGCAGTTGGCGGAGAAGAATGGTCTTATACTTTTGATACTCGTGCTATTCAGGACGGAACTCACGTTGTATTTATAAAAATCTGGGACGGATACGATATTGTCGGTCTTTACACAAGTCTTATAAATATTGATAATACCGCTCCAGAATTAAGGCTTGAACTTCCTCTTGATGATTCTAAAACTTCAAAAGATTTGTTCTTTAGCGGCCAAACAACTGATAACGTAAAACTGACTGAACTTTATTTAAAAATTCGTAGTCTTGAAAATAAATCAGTTCCTAAAGAATTTGAACATAAAAATTTGGTTCCTTCAGAAATTATTTCTGAAAGAGTAGATTTGTCTTCATTCGCTAACGGATTTTATAATGTTGAATTGACAGGAACGGATGCTGCCGGAAATATTACGCGTATAAGCCGCAATATTGAACTTAACAAGGAAAAGCCGCTTGTAAAAGTTGATTTGCTTTATCCGTTAAACGGTTCTCATATTCAAGGTGAATTTAATATTTACGGAATGATTTCTGCTGAAAAAACGGATCCTGTTGAAACAATCGAATTTTATCTTGACGGAGATAAGGTTGAGCCGGCTTCAGAGCCAATCTCTCAAACTGCAAATGGATATTATAAAATTCATCTTGACGGAAAAGTTAAATTTGGGGGCAGAAAAGTTGATATTGCTGAAGGACTTCACAAGTATCAGATTGTAGTTGTTACTGCAAGCGGAAAAACTGTAAGTTCTGCTGAGCAGACATTTGTTTATTCAGCTAAAGGTCCTTGGGTAACGCTTGAAAATTTTACTTACGGAGATTTTGCAGTTAACCGTCCGCTTTTAAAAGGTAAGGCTGGATATGTGCTTTCTGAAGGCGAAAAAGAAATTCTTAAGATAAAAGATGCTCCAAGCGAATTAAAACGCAGTGTTGAGCAAAAAAAAGTTAAGATGATTTATATCAGTTTTGATAACGGAAAGACTTATACACCGGTTGCAAAAGAAGGAAAAACAAACTGGTCTTATCGTGTTGAAAATCTAGATATTCCGGCTGGATATCATTTTATGCTGATTAAAGCTGAAATGTATAACGGCGAAAATGCTATAACAAGAACGATTGTTCAAGTTGACCGTACAAATCCTTCAATCAGGTTGATTTCTCCTGGCGAAGGTGGACATTACAATCAGATGCTTGATTTTCAAGGACTTTCAAGTGATGACATTGAATTAAAAGATGTTCGTCTTATTTTAAGAAAAGGCGACAAGTCAAGTTATGAAGTTCCAGAGTTTATTAGAGGACTTTATCTTGACGCGAATATTTGGGGTTCTACTTTGTACAGTGTTGGTATTGGACTTACTGCCTTTGACAATGCTGTAAAAATTCAGGGGCAGTTTGGACGCTTTACTCAAGAACAGCGTTATTTTATTTGCGATACATTTGGACTTCCTAGAAGCGATTATCGATTTGGTGGAAATGTTATTGGGGGAAAAATAATTGCTCAGATTGTATATATTCCATTTAGATATTTCTTTGGTCGTGATTGGGATTGGCTTAGTGCAACTATTTCTGTGGGAGCAAATTTCTCTTACTTTAGTGATTCAGGAGCTTCAATTGTAACGGGTGAGCGCGTTCCGCAAGTTCTTTCGGCAGCTTTGGCACAAGTGGAATTCCCTCGCGTAAGTTTTTCAAATCTTAAGGCCTTTAAAAACTGGTCACTTTATATTGAACCGCAGGTTTGGTTTATTCCATCAGACGTTGCAAGTGCAAGTGATGACGCAAAAAAATATGTCTTCACAGCTTCTGCCGGTTTAAGAACTACAGTGTTCTAGCAGGTAAAATGGTGTCTTAATATAAAGGCATTTGTTTTTAGAAAGACACAGTTTTTAGTTAACTAGGGAGATTTTTAGAATTTCTTGTAAATTTTAAAAATCTCCTTTTTTTGTTTTAAAGGGGATTTTTTTTCATAATTTTGCATCAATCTGAATTTTTGTGAAATTTGAAAATGATGCGGATAAGATGATGGATTTTATTCAAAATATCTTGCGGTTAGTGCTTCGGACAGGTGCTCGGCTTTTCTAAAGGACTGGAGTAAAAGCGGTACTAAAAGTGGAATTAAAATTTTTAAGCGAGAAAATCCCTTTGCTCTTCCAAAAGTTCCGCGCACAATCTGTGTTTTTATAATTCCAGAAAGTTCTTCTAGTAACAGAGGAATAAATCTGAAAATAATTCCTACAACCAAAACTGCATAACGTACAGGAAGCTTTATGAGTGCAAGAGGTTTTAATAATCCTGCAAGTCCGTCAAGAATTTGCCTTTCATTTGTTGTGTGAAGAAAAATTCCTAGTGCGAGAATTATGCAAAATGCCCTTAAGAAAATTTTTGCAATAAGTTCAAGTTTTGTGTCGGTAAGAACGATAAATTTCCATTGAAATAAAATATTTCCGTCAATATCAAAAAACATTTCGATTATGGCAAAAATAAAAAGCCAGGGTAAAAGCGCTTTTGTTGATGCAAAAAATTTCTTTGGAGGATAAAGCGCAAAAATTCCGTAAATTATATTTAGCGCAAAAAGAATTGTGCAAAACTGCCATGATTTTACTGCAATGCTTGTAATAAAAATTAAAAGAAAGAGAAGCGATTTTAAAACTGGCGGAAGAAGGCTTACAGGAGACGGCGGAAGTTTTGCAGGACTTATAAAAATTCTTGATGCGCGGTTCAGCTTTCCTAAGATTTTTGCATTTTCCAGAACGTCTTGTTTTTTTAGGGAGTTTTCTTTTAAGTCATTTTCTGAATTTGATTTTTTTTCTTCATTACAGAAATTTTTTGTATTTTCGCAAGTTAAGTCTTCCCATTTTAACTGAAAATCTGCAATATCGGCTTCTTCCATTCTGTGCGTGCTAAAAAGAACGGTTTTTCCTTCATCAGCAAGTTTTCTTAGGCTCTGCAAAACAGTTTTTTTTGAATAAGAATCAAGTGCTGCTGTAGGTTCATCAAAAATCATAATGTCTGAATCAAGTGCAATAATTCCAGCTAGAGAAAGTTTGCGCTTTTCGCCACCGCTTAATTTGAATGTGGCAGAATCAGCATATTTTTCGTAGGGAAGCCCTGCCAGTTCCATAGAATTTTTTACGCGTAACAGAAGATTTTTTCCGTTTACCCCGTTGTTTTTAGGTCCGAACGCAACATCATCAGCGGCATAATTTTCAAACAAGGCAGCTTCACTTTCCTGCAGGGCTAAAGCTGGTCTTGAAATTGCATAAATACTTCCGCTTTTTAAATTTT
Organism: bacterium; assembly: GCA_963601995.1. Taxonomy (GTDB): domain Bacteria; phylum Spirochaetota; class Spirochaetia; order Treponematales; family Treponemataceae; genus Treponema_D. Next base: position 26,946 of record CAVCIJ010000064.1, read on the forward strand.
GAAGTCCTGCAAGGCATTCAAACAAAGTTGATTTTCCACAACCGCTTGAGCCTGTAAGTGCAGTAAGGCTTCCTTTTTTTAAACTGAAATTTAAATTTTCAAAAACTTTTCGATCTTCCCAACTGAATGAAATATTTTTTGCTTCAAGAGCAATTTCCTGATTTTCAGATTTTTTTTTGCTTAAAAGAGAACTTCTTTCGTAAAGATAAGATTCGTCGCAAAAGACCTTATTCAGAACTTCGGGGCTTTGCATAAAGGAGTCCTTTGTTCCGTCAAAAATTATACTTCCGTTTTCAAGTGCAACAATTCGCTTTGCATGTAAGGTTTCTGACAAATCGTGTGTAATATGAATTATTGTGTGACCTTTTGCATTCCATTCGTCTACAAACTGAATTATTTCGTTTCTTGAGTGTGGATCAAGCATTGATGTAACTTCGTCAAGAATTAAAAAGTCTGGAAAAAGTGCTAGAATTCCGCTGAATGCAAGCCGCTGTGTTTGTCCTAAGGAAAGTTCAAATGACCGTGACATTGCTCTGTCAGCAAGTCCAACAACGCTAAGACATTCGATTGTGCGCAGCTCAATTTCGCTTTTTGAAATATTTAAATTCTGTGGACCAAAGGCAGTGTCCCGTTCAACAATTCCAGCAACGATTTGATCTTTTGGCTGCTGAAAAACAATTCCCGGAAGAACGCCTTTTTCAAGTTCCACAACGCCACTCTTTGCTTCAAAAAATCCGGACATCATTCTTGCCAAAGTTGATTTTCCAGAACCATTTGTGCCAACGAGAGCAATGTATTCGCCTTTTTGTACGCTTAAATTTATGTTTTTAAGAGCGTTTTTTTGAGACTGCGGATATGAATAACTTGCGTTGGAAATCTTTAAAAGTGGCATAGCGGCTAAAGTTTACTGATTTTTGTTCATATTGGGAATTATGAAATTCATTTTTTTTCGATTCGTTCTGGTGATTTTAGAATTTGTATTTTTTATCAGACCTTGTTTACTTTATTTTTTTTGCTTAGTGCAAAATGTTTCATTAAATCTCTTCAAAAATAGTGATTTTTAGAGTATCTTATAAAAATATGGCTTATGAAGTTACAGCGACCAGAAGACGGCCGCAAAAATTTGAAGATTTAGTTGGGCAGGAATTTGTTGCCCAAACGCTAAAAAATTCAATTCAGACTGGAAAAATTGCGCATGCATATCTTTTTTCGGGACCACGCGGTTGCGGAAAAACATCAACTGCCCGCATTCTTGCAAAAGCTTTAAATTGCAAAAATGGACCTACTGCAACTCCCTGCGGAGAATGTACTGCGTGCAAAGAAATTACTGCCGGCTCGTCGCTCGATGTAATTGAAATAGACGGTGCTTCAAACACAAGCGTAAATGATGTGCGGCAAATAAAAGATGAGGTTTTGTTTCCGCCAAACAGCAGCCGCTACAAAATTTATATTATTGACGAAGTTCATATGCTTTCTACAAGTGCGTTCAATGCTTTGTTAAAAACAATCGAAGAACCGCCACCTTACGTAATTTTTATTTTTGCTACAACTGAACTTCAGAAAGTTCCTGCCACAATCAAATCAAGATGCCAGCAGTATAATTTTCGCCTGGTTTCAATAGAAAAAGTAAAGGAGCAGCTTTCTCTTGCAGCAAAGGAAATTGGAATTAAGGCAGAAGATGAGGCACTTTACTGGATTGCTCGTGAATCTACAGGTTCTATGCGAGATAGTTATACTTTGTTTGATCAAGTTGCCGCATTCAGTGACGGAGAAATTACTTATGAAAAAATCCGCGATAAACTCGGACTTGTGGGCGTTGATCAACTGAATGAACTTTTTGAGCTTTGTGTTGATGGAAATTGTGACAAGGTTCTTTTAAAGTTTGATGATTATTTGCAAGGCGGAGTGAGCATTGAGCAGCTTCTTTCAAATTGTACAAATTACATAAGAAGTCTTTTGCTGATTAAAAATGGAATTACAAGAGAAGCTCTTTTAGGAAACAGCGCGAGCCGTTATTCACAAAAAGTTTTAAATGAATGGAATTCTGTAAAACTTGAAAGAGCGTTAAGTATTTTCCTGCAACTTTATCGTGACATAAGATATTCTTTAAGTCCGCGTTATGAATTTGAACTTGCACTAAGCAGGCTTTGCTGGCTAAAAGATTATATTTCTGGTGTTGAACTAAAAAAAGCAGTTGATGCTGTAAAGCCTCTGCTAAAAGAAGCGTCTTATCCGCGAAAAATTTATGTAGATGAAAGCGGCAATGATGTTCCTTCAGAAATTGTTGAAAATCAGGAAGCGAAGCAAGATGTTTCGCAGGCACAAAACAAAGGCGGCGGAAGTGCAAGATTTGGGCTTCCAACTTTTAGTGCGCTTAATACACAGCAATCTTTTAGTAATGGCGGAGCTGAGCCGCCGTTAAATAAATCAGCCGTAAGATTTACTTACGACGGTTCGGAAACTTCTGATGAAGAGAATTTTTTTGATGAAGGAGACAGCGGGAATCTTAGTTTAAGTTCTGCTGATATAATGGAAAGTGCGCTTGCTTCCTATGAAAATTTTGAAAAAGCAGAGCAAAGTCAAACAAAAAAAGAAGAGCCGCTTGAAGTTTTAAAAACTCCGCAGAATGTAAACGAAAAAAATCCTGAAAGTATAAAAAATTCGCTGATTGCAGATTTTTCTGTTTCTGATGCAATGCTTGCAAGTGCACTAATGCAAACAGAAAACTGGAAAATTGAAGGAGATAAGGTTTTTTGTACGAGCACTCAGAAATTTGAAATTCTTACTATAAAAAATGGTGCTCAAAAAATTTCTGAAAATTTAAGCAAAATCCTTTCGCACCAGGTGAGTTTTTATGTTCAGTTTGAGGAAAAAAAAGAGACAGTTAAAGCAGAGAAACTTCCGCCAATAGTGGAGCAGATTCGTGATGAATTTAGAGGCTCTGTTTTGGGCTGGACGTAAAACTTTAACAAAAAAAATTACTTTATCGTAGATAAAAATTGCCGAAAAATATTTCAATATTTTCTGAAATTTTTGTGGGAGAAAAAATATGAATCCATTTGATATGATAAAAAATCTTGGAAATTTGGGTAACATGCAGAATCAGCTAAAAGAAGCTCAGGAAAAACTTTCGGAACTTCAGGTTACAGGAAATGCCGGCGGAAATATGGTTCAAGTTACGCTTAACGGAAAATTTGAACTGATTGACATAAAACTTGATCCAATTTGCGTAGATAATCGCGATATTCCTATGCTTCAGGATTTAATCCGTGCGGCTCATCATAATGCTGTTGAAAAAATTCAGGAAGCAATCAAAACTAATGCAAGTTCAATGCTTTGCGGAATGGATTTGTCAGGTTTTTCGGGAATGAACTGATGAATGCACTTGATGAAATAGTTGACAGTTTTTCTCGTTTGCCAGGAATCGGGAAAAAATCTGCTTTAAGAATTGCAAATCATCTTTTAAAAGCTGACAAAATTTTTATGCAGCAATTTGCAAATCAAATTTCAACTTTACAGGAAAAAATTCATCCATGCTCAATATGCGGTTCATGGACTGAAAATGATCCCTGTCCAATCTGCTCAGATTCTTCACGCGACAAAACTTTGCTTTGTATTGTAGAACAGCCGCAGGACGTAAACACAATAAACAGTTCTCACGAATATAACGGACTTTTTCACGTACTTGGAGGAGTGATTTCTCCTTTAGACGGAATTGGACCTGATCAGTTGAGACTTGGAAATCTACTTGATCGTGTAAAGAATGAAGGAATTAAGGAAGTTATTCTTGCTACAAATCCGACTATTGAAGGCGATACAACTGCTCTTTACATACAGCGGATTTTGTCTCCAACAGGCGTTACAATTACGAGGCTTGCTTCTGGACTTCCTGTTGGAGGAGATTTGGAATACGCAGACAAACTTACGCTTGCAAGAAGTCTGCGCGGAAGAATAAAAATTTAGTTTTACCAGTGACCGCTTGCACCACCGCCACCAAAATGTCCACCACCGCCATGAAAACTTGTGCCACCAGAACTGAAATTTCCGCTCGTGTGGTGAGAATTTGGCGATGAATGAAAATTATTATTTGTGCGGTAAATTCCGCGGGATGAACGGGAGCGTCCTCTGTGGGTAATTCCGTAGATAATTGCTCTGAAATAAAAGAAGAAAAAAATCACGAGAATTATAATTATTGGAATTGATGAAACGGAAGTTTTTGCACTTTCATTTTCAACATCTTCACTTATAAGACTTTCGTCTTGAGTTATAATTCCAGCCATATTTTTTACGCCTTCAATAATTCCTTCGCCGTATTTGCCACTTTGAAAAGCCGGTGCAATTACGTTTCTTATAATCCGGGCGCATTTTGCATCAGTTAAAACGCCTTCTGTTCCGTAGCCTGTTTCAATCCGAATTGCCTTCTCTTCAAAAGCAACTGTAAGAAGTGCTCCGTTATCTACGTTTTTTTGTCCAAGATTCCATTTTTCAGCGTGACACAGACTAAAAGACTCAATGTCTTCTCCGTTAAGAGTTTTTACTGTGAGAACTGCAATCTGAACACCTTTGCTTTTATTTAAATTTGCAAGATATGAGGAAAGTTCAGCATATTCAGACTCGCTTAAAAGCTGGGCATCATCAATTACACAGTTTGTAAAATCATAAAGCCCATCAGAATCTTTTGAGTAAGAGTGAGCGTAAGAAAGTTTTTCGTAAGGTAAAAGATTTTCTTGTTCTGCAGAAGGTGTGCCAATTTCATTAAGAATCTCTTTGAGTTCAGCTTTGTTTTTTACACCGCCAAGTTCCTGTACCTCGTTTTGAACTGGAGTTTGCTGATTTTGAGTTTTAGAGCGGTTAGATTTTTTTGAAGCAGAATTTCCTGGAATCACAGTGTTTATAAAAATAAAGAAAAAAACAACAATGAATCCAATAAAGACTAAAAGTCCCGGAAGAGTGCTTTTTGAAGAGCTGCGTGTTTTTGAAGATGATTTTTCAGGAGCGATTTTGTTTTTTCGCTGTGAATTTTGATTAGAATCAGGAGCAATTATACCCATCGTTCGTCCTCCAAAACTACAAGTCCGTCGTTAAGTTCATTTGGATTTTCGTTTTGCACCGGAAAATTTTCTTTGAGCAGGTCACCGCACTTTTTTATTGCACCCAAAAATGCTGCCTTAACTTGTCCTTTTGCAAAGTTTTCGGTCATTTCATCAGCAATAAGATTCCACAAGTCTTGGGAAATTTTTTCACTGATTCCTTTGTCGGCAACAATACGAACCTGTTTTTCAAAATAAGATACAAAAATCAAAATACCCGAATGATTTTTTGTGCTGTAAACATTGCTTTCTGAAAAACACCGAAGGCTCCTGTTTGTAACGCTTTTATTTTTTGCATCTTCAGGAATTATAGCTGAATCAACTGCTGGAATTTGAAACAAAAAGTAAAGCACAAGAACAAAAAATGCAGCGATTACAAAATATGCACTGAGCAAGTGCCACGGCTGAACGTTCCAAATAAAATTTCCTAGCCACGAATAAATTTGCGGTGCAAAAGGAAAAATGCAGCAGGCAAGAAGCAGAGAGGCGCCAAGAGAAGTTAAAAGCTCCCAAAACGCATAGTTTGAACTTTCGGCAGTAATTGCAAGGGCAATTTCTCCGTCAGTTGATTTTTCTGCGTCAGAGACAGCATTTTTAATTTCTGCAAAATCTTCTTCAGAAAATTTTATTTTTTTTAGCAGTTTTTTTTTGTTCATTTTTTGTCCTAAAAAGAAACTGTTGGAGTCTGACTTGCGGAACTTTCGGCCTTAAAATAAACTTTTGGCGTAAGATTAAACATTTTTGCCGTAATTAATCCCGGAAATTTTGCAATTGCAGTGTTGTATTCTTGAACGGCATCATTATAGCGTTTTCTTTCTGTTGCAATTCGGTTTTCAATTCCTTCAAGCTGACTTTGCAAATCTAAGAAATTTTCATTTGCTTTTAATTCAGGATAACTTTCGCTGATAGCAAGAAGACGGGAAAGTCCCGTAGTTAATTCAGACTGAGCCTGCTGATACTCAGCAAATTTTGTTTCATCGTTAGTCATATCTTCTGCACTTATAGTAATAGAGCCGCTGAGTTTTACGCGGGATTCAGCAATGGAAGTAAAAACAGACTGTTCGTGGCTGGCGTAGCCTTTTACAGTTGTAACGAGATTTGGAATTAAATCGTTGCGTCGCTGATACTGCGTTTCGACATTTGCCCATTGGCTTACACAGGCTTCTCGTTTTTCAATGAGTCCGTTGTATTCGCAACTTGTAAATAAAAATCCAGACAGAACAGCGCAAAGGGCTAAGCTAAAAAAGTTGAATTTTGATTTCACATTTTCCTCCAGGAAATTCAAAAATGTTTTTGATAAGATTATCTTCAAATATAATATCAGTAAGTTAAAACAAGTGCAAAAAATAAAAAAAATCTTCAAAAAAATGGCTTATTTTTTTCGTAAAATTTTAAAAAGATGATTTTTGAGATTTTGATTTTAATTCAATTTTAAATTTAAAAAGGTCATTTAAAAAACAAAAAAGGCACTTCAGTATAAAACTAAAGCACCTCTTTTATGAAAAATTAGTTTCTTACTTCAACAGAGCCGTCGCTGTGGGCTGCAAAAACAATTGGATGAATTTTTGTAAAAAATCCGCATTCAACTACACCTGTAATGCTGTCGATTTTTTCTTCAAGTTCAAAAGGGTCAACTGGATTTTTCCACTTACAGTCAAGAATCATATTTCCGTTATCTGTGATTACAGGGCCGGCTTTTTTTACGCCCTCGCGTAGTACACTTTCGGCACCAAATTTTTTTAGAGCTGAAATAACGCTTACCCGTGCTTCGCTAATGATTTCTACAGGCAGGGCAAATCCTGTTCCGTGCTGTAAAACAAGTTTCGATTCATCTGCGACAACCACAAAAATTTTTGAATTGTACGCGATTATTTTTTCACGCAGCAAAGCTGCTCCGCCGCCTTTTATAAGAGAATTTTCTGGACCAACTTCATCAGCACCATCAATTGCAAGATCCAGGCTTCCGCCAATAATTTTGTCGTTCATTGAATAAACTGGAATTCCAAGTTCTTCGCAGGCAAGAGTTGTTTGAAAACTTGTGGCAACAGCTTTTATGTTTTTTACGCTTCCGTCTTCAATTCTTTGAGCAAGACGCTTTACAGCCGGCATAGCAGTTGAGCCTGTTCCCAGTCCGATTTTCATTCCGCTGAAAATTTTGCCTTCTTCAATAAGTTTGTCTACTGCAGTGGAAGCTGCTAAAACTTTTTGTTCACTTTGTGTCATTAGAATTTTTCTCCTGTATATAATTCAAACTGCTCGTATCCTTGATAGCGCAGCATATTGTAACCATTGCAAACTTTGCATCCTGCTTTTTTTGCACGTGCCATAACTGGAGTTACTTCGGGAACATAAATTGCATCAAAAAGAATTTCTTTTCCTGAAAATTCATAGAAAAAAATAGGATCGTTGTCTGCATTTGATTCTTCAGTTGAACCCATTCCTTTTGAAGTTGTTTGAATGATTAAACCGCTGTATTTTTTTAAGATTTTTAGCGAATTTATGTCCAAAGAAGAATATTTAAATCCATAAAGTTCTGCAAGTTCCTTTGCACGGTTTAAGGTTCTGTTAAAAACACAGGCTTTGGCACCAAGTTTATAAACGGCATAAGTAATCGCCTTTGCTGCTCCGCCTGCGCCAATAATTGCAACTTTTTTATGCTTTAAATTTTTTTCGCCTAAAAATTCAAGAAGTGCTTTTGAAAATCCAGGAGCGTCTGTGTTGTAACCGTGCCAATAAGTTCCATTTTTTACAATTGTATTGCATGCCCCGATTTTTTCAACTTCAGGACTTTTTTTTGCAAGATAAGGAATAACATTTTCTTTGTGAGGAATTGTTACTGACATTCCGCGTAAATCAACTGCATCAGCAAAGCACAGAGCTTGAGTAATTTTTTCTGCTACAATTGGAATGTAAACTGCATCAAGTTTGTGCTTTTGATATCCTTCGCTGTGAAGTTGCGGACTTAAGGTTGATTTTAGCGGATAACCAGTGATTCCGTAAATTTTAGTTTTGCTGCTTAAAGTTTTATAATGATAAATTGAATTTAATGTGATTGGATCAATATGTGCAAGATTCGAAATTTTTTCGGATTTTTCAGAAGGCGAGCAGTAAGTTAAATAATTGTTCAGTTTATAAGAAAGAATTCTCGAAGGAACGCCAAAAGCTCCCATTGCAAGCAAAATATGATTTGAATCTTTTATTTTTGATGCTTCCTTAAAAAGATTTGTAACATCATCAAGAGAGTGCGGCATAAAGGCGATTTTTGGAATTTCGTAGTAATTAGTTTTAAGTTTTTCAAGACGGGTGCTTATGTTTGAAATTGGATTTTCCATATCGTGAACACTGCGAATTATTTTTGTGCCAAAGGAAAGAGCTGCATCCTGAAGACTTGGAATGTGAAAATCTTCTTCAAAATCAACATATTCAAAATTTTTTGATTTGTCGTCTGTGTCAGCAAAGGAAAGTGCTCTTGCAAAAAGAATTGTTCTTGAAGTTTCGCCTTCTATAAATTGACCGCCATCCATTTTGCGCCGGATTGTTAAAATGCACGGAATCCCTGCAAGTTTTGGAAATTTTCTTATGTAAAGATTTTCTTCTCCTTCAAGAAAATCCGCTCTAAGTTCAGCGATATCAACATATTTTCTATATTTTTCAAGAATTTCCAAATTTTCCTGAATTGTTTTTCCTGTAAGCGTAAGACAAATTTTAGGTCTTTTCATATTTTATTTCTCCGTAAAATTTAACTAAAAAAACTTCCCAGTTTTTTGATGCGCAGAACGTAAGCCAAAGAAATTTCTTTTTCAACATTGTCTGGAATTGTTTTTATTGTAAGCAATCCAGTTTTTCTGTTGAAATTAAGCGGATCGCCGATTATTGTTTTTTTGCTGCTTTCAATTTCAAGTTCAACTAAAGAATCGCTTTGAATTGCACTGTCTATTAAGAGAACCTTCGCCTGAAAATCCATTCCAAAAGCTTCGCGCACTTCAAATCGAACACTTTCCGGCCTTAGCTGCTCTTTGTTTACAACCGTCCGATTTTTAATGCGGATGGCAAGGGCGTTTTTTTGCTCAGAAGACATTTTGATTTTTTCAAGTTCCTTATTCAAGTCTTCAAGAATTTTTTTTGCAGAATTTTCTTCATTACAAGAATTTTCTTCTTTTTTTTCAGAATTTTCTAAAAGCAAAGAATTTTCCTTTTCTGAATAAAGTTCTCTAAATCCAAGCAAAACTGATTTTTTTGATGCATCTTTTATTTTTCCTACAAAATCAAGTCCGCTGCTTTCCATTGCATTTTTTGCTTCTTCGTCGCTTTTAAAATTCAGCAAAAAAATTCCGTCAGCAAGAACTTCAAAAATATAATTTTTTAAAACAGGATTTTTTTGTACTTTTTGGGAATTTTCTGGCAATACTTTTAGCACAAATCCCTTGTAAAGATTTCCTGCACTGTATGAAGAAAACCATTCTTCAAGAATAATTTTTACGCTCTGCGGAATTTTGTAAGATGAATATTTTTCGAGCGTAAGAAGAATTTTTTTAGAATCCATTCCGCAGTCAAAGGCGTGAAAAGCTGATTTTTTTGTAATTTCAAAAATTGAAACTGTGTCGCTTCTTACGATGCTAAGAAATTTTAGCAGGTCAAGATATTCAAAAAGAGAAAGTCCGGGCATCAGGCTTACTGAAAAAACCGAATCTAAACTTAAAACATTTTTTTTGATTTCTTCTAGACTTTTTTTATCGTTTAGATTTTTGAAATTTTCGCTGATTGAATAAAAATTTTCATTTTGAACGCAAAGAATTCCAAAGTCAAAAGCTGCATCAATCATTGCACTTATTACAGTGTTTCCGCCAAAAAAAAATTCGTTGCCTGAATTTTCGCCTGCATTCATAAGAATTTGAGAAAATCGTCCGCCACTAAACTTTTCAAGTCCGCCATTTTTTTCTTTTAAAATGTATGAAAGTTGAACAATTGAATTTTTTTCGTAAGCAGAATTTCCCATTGAGCAAATCGTGCTGTAAAAAAGATTTGCATTTTTTTGAATTGATGACCTGGAAAAATGTCCGTAAGCACAGGCGCACAAATAAATTATGCGGGACTTTTTTTCAAGTTCACTGAATTTTTCGAGAGTAGCCCAGTCAACTGTAAAATTTTCTCCGTCTTCTACAAAAATATTTAAGTTCCTAAGTGAATTAAAAATTAACTGAAGCTGCTCTGCTTTGCTTCCAAAAATTTCTGTAATTTCGAGCAAAGTCTTTTTTTTAAATTCTCCGTTTTGGCGACATAAGTCTCCGTG
>CAVCIJ010000065.1:0-10365 GCA_963601995.1 bacterium
GCTTGTAGCCGTCCCCGGAACGTGAAATTCCTGTGATTTTCATTTTGTTTGTAACTAAAGAAAATCCGCCAGAAGAATCAATTTCGCCAAAAGATAAAATATTGCCGGGCTGAACCGTGTACGTTGTTGCAGCCGGCGTTTCTATTGTAAGTGTTTTTGTAGTACCGCTCCCCGTAACCTGTGCAGAAAAAATCTGTTTTCCGTCTGTGTCTTGAATCTGCATTATGATTCCGTAGGATTTTTCATCTTCGAACGTTACAAAGTCAGATATTTCAAGGGAAGTTAATTTTCCGTCAGAATATTCTGCACTTCTTACGACTGCGCTTGTAATTCCTACCGCAAGATGAGGCAGCTGGACTTCTACGCAGGAATAAAGCGGATAGTATGCGCCCTCGTTTCCAACAACTGCGTTTATTGTTTTTGGCTGAAGATAATCCTGTGCAATCTGACGGTGTGCGTATTTTATGGCGTGAGTGTAGTCCGTAATGTAAGACGGAGAAATTTCTGTAATAGTATCATCTGAAGTATGGTCTGAAGTTCCGTCTTTCATTAAATAAACGCTTTCGCTTGCCCAGCTGTCGCGGTTTACAAAGGTTATTTTTCTGCCGTTTGCCTTGCGTTCAAAACTTTTTGTAACTGAAATGTCTGAAATATCCTGCGTGTTCAAAAGGGCAACTGAATAATCTTCTGCTTTATCAATGCAGATTTCGTAAAGTCCCTCCGTGTTGTAAACAAGGGCTGCGTTGCCGAGCATTAAAATATTATCAAGAATTGTTTTTTTAGAATTTTCATCAGTAATGACTGCGTCGCAATAAAAATCATTTTCTTCGCAATATTCGTACCACGCTCCGAAACTTTCTAAATCAAGTTCACTGTCTGCAAATGCTGACTTTTCGTGAACATCACTTGTTAAAACTTCAAGTGCCCACGCTGCTGGATTTCGTGTAGGAGATTTTGCAGTGCTCCAGGATTTTACGGTTGAAGTTACTCCGTTAACGTCATTTGCCGGACTTGCATAAAAGGTATGTTCTTCATAATTTTCAAAATCGCCTACGGTCATATAAGACAAATAGCCGTCATCGCCATAATATGATTGGATTATATAACCGTATGATGTTCTTGTGCCGTCTGCATAATGATAGACATAGCCCTCCAGTTCATCCGGGTTTTCTGTGTAGTAATAATCCGTAGAATCAAAGGCTGCACTTTCGTCTGCTAAAAGTACGTATTGATCAGCTGAGTAAACTGTTGTTTCTTCCCAGACGCGTGCACAGCCTGAAACAATTATATTTATGCTGTCAGATAAATCTTCGTTGGAAGAAGTTGCCTTCATCTTGATTCCGATTCTTGTGCATTTATCGCGCAGAGTGTCTGAAAGCGGTTTGCAGGAAACTAACTCTGTAGGCAGATTTGTAGTTGAATCAATTAAAGCCGCAGTTTTTTCCGTATCATAAATTTCTGTGTTTACGTAATTTAAATAAACGCTTTCCTGGGTTGATGAATCGCTGGATTTCTGACTTCTTACAAGTTTAACCGTAATCTGTTTTCCGTAAGATTCTTCCGGCGTAAAGTCTTTGTGTGCTACAAAACGCATTTGCTTATCGCTGTTGTAAGTAAATGTGTTTGAAGATATGTTTTCATAGCGTACAATTTGCCACGTAATTGTGTACTGCATATCACGCGACCAGTAATAGTTCCACTCGCGTCCTACGAGGGATGAGTGTTTTGTAATTGCACCGCGCCAGGTTACTTCGATGTCTGTAATGACTGCGTCTGATTCAAGTGCAGTTCCCGAGAAAAAAGCAGTTGTATAGCAGTTACCATAAGATGTTTTATAGGAAGTTACGCCTACAGTATTTTTTATAAAAGAAGCTGCTGACGTAAGGTCTGTAATAAAATCAGCAGTTGAAGAAGTGCTGTAAACAGTTCCCCTGCAGGTTGTTGCGTAAGTATAAGTTACTGCGGAGTTCTGCTGTTCAAAAGCAGGGAAGTCGTTCCAATCGTCAGCGGCTGAAGAATCGGGATTGTCTTTATTGCTCCAGTAAGCATTTACGGTTACGCTCCTTGTACTGTAAAGTCCTGTTGATGAAGAATAAGAACGCAGTGAATTAAACAAGATACATAAGTCGCAGGATTTTGCATTTTCTTCAAGCTGCACAACATAAGGCTCTTCTTCCTCGCCATAATCGTGTTCGAGCTCAGTGTTTACAAAATTACTTACAATTTTTTTGTTGAATTTTTCATTTTCAAAATCATCTTGCTGTTTTATTTCAATTAAATTTTCTGCGTCATAATAAGTTCCGTCTTCTATAAATTCAAATACACCCGATGTCTGGACTGTTTTATCTTCGGCTTCATAAATTTTTATGTTTCCGATTGAAATTGAATCAATCACCAGCGGAGAAAATCCGCACTCCAAAACTAAATAAACATACTGATTTACGCCTTTAACTCCACTTACCGTGTAATATTTCGGGCAAAGTCTGTAGGGCGTAAAATACATATTTCCCATAACGTAAGGAAAACTTCTACCGCTTGCACCTTGATTTGTTGCGCCTTTTAAGAATGGAAGTGATTTTGAAGAAGAAGATGAAGAAGAATTTTTTTGTGAATCTTCAAGTTCCTGCTGGAGCTGATAATTGTTCCAGAGTGATATGCCCACGCCAATTCCAGCGATGACGGAAATTCCTACCGCAATCCACCCGAGTGCGGCTGCAGATTTTGGGAGCGAACGGACAAAAACAATGTCATTTTCTTTTACTGAATAATCACTTGTTACGCGGCTGCCTTTTACAAGAATGAGTTTTTCTTCCCAATTTTCTTCGGGGAAAAGATTTTTTAATATTCCTGTTGCCTCAAAAGTTTTATGTGTGGAATCAATATGTGAATAAAAGTTTATAAGTCCCATTCGTACATTTTCCTTATTTTAAAAGTTCCGATTCTGTTTATTCTTACGCCGTTTTTTGTTGCGTGAATAAATTCCTTTTTATTAAGTACAATTCCTAAATGAATGGAGTTTTTATAATCCATTTCAAGAATGATTCCCTCTTTTAATTCAGCGGTTTCTTTTACCGGCAGTGTAGGAGCATATTCGTCAGAAAGGGCAAGATTATGATTTTCAAATTTAATGTCGGGAACTTTTATTCCGCTGCGTTCAGCAATTAAAAGCACAACTCCATAGCAGTCAAGTCCGTTTAAGTCCCTGCCGTTGTCTTTGTATGGAACTCCGATTAAATCATCTATTCTGCACATTATTCTCCGCCCCGATTGTTATCACTGTCAAAAACATACGGCGGAAAAGTCATTTCCATTCTGTCATCTGAAGAAAACGAAAGGCTTAAAGTCATATCGCTTCCCCATTGTGCAGAAAAATGAGTGAACGAAAAACTTTTTAATTCCTGAATATTTGAATCTTCAAGGATTACGCCTGTTATTTCTACTTTTGCGCTGTCTGTTGCCTTGTCTATAAAAACAAGCAGGTCATTGTCGGCAAGCGACATTTTTAAACTTGCGCCGCTGCCTAAATAGTCCGGCTCGGTAAATGTAAATGATGACGATTTGTAGGTTGCTCCGTTAAAAGTTACGTCAGCATTTGCATTTACTAAATAAATGTCTCCGCCTGTTTCATCAGAAAAATGTACGAGATAGGGCAGTGAAAACTCACCGCCTGAAAAAAGTTCACTGTAGATTTGTTCATCTGTCATAAATAAACCTGCTCTAAATCTATAGTCAATGTCCTTATGCTCTGGCCGCCGGCATCTTCTTTTGGTATTGATGAAAACTGCCAGTAAAGAGTTTCGTTTTCTGTGTCAAGCGATGAAACGTGAACTGCATTTACTGCGTAAAGATTTGTCATATACCATTCCCAGAACGCTTTGTACTCAGAATTTGATGAAGTATTCTGCAAATCTATTTTGAGCGTTCTTGTCCTTAAAAATTTTTCATTTGCGGAAAACTGCACGGTACGCCCCGAAAGATTTGTAACCTTTACAATATTATCTTTTACAGAATTCTGTTCATTATAAAATTTCTGATTTACAGTGCCTGGCCATTCAATTATTTTCATAATACCTTTACTCCGTTGTTTCTTGCGTTTGATATTTTCATACTGTTGCGGAAACTGCCCTTGCTCATTTCTGAATTGACAATTTCTTTAATAGATATGGTCAGCTTGTCATTGTCAAATGATGTTTCTGTGCTTACGGTGCTGCTTGCATAATTCTGAACAAATATCTGCTGCTTTAACCCGGAAGATGAGCCGCCGTTTGCAAGATTCCAGAGTGTTTTCTGCTGGCGCGCGGTTAAAATCATTTCACCAGAGTTTACATTTGCCTGTACGTTGTCGCCAGAATAAGAAGAACCCGGAACAATACCGCCGGAAGAAAATGACGGTTTTGTCGGTTTGTTTGCGGTAATTGTGGCAATTTGTGCTGCTCCGGCAACTGCTAAAAGCGTTCCGCTGAGATATGAACCTGTTGAATAAGCCTTGGTAACGCCCTGCGCTACGTTTGCGATTGCCTGCGATAAAGAAACTGCCCATTCTGCGAGTGCTGCGTTATAATTTGTTTCGGCTGCCTCTCTCTGCGCGTCTTCTATTTTCTGAGTATATTCTTCATAAGACAATGCACCGCTTTCGTAGAGTTTATCGAGTTCGGCAGTCTGCACTTCAAGAGCTGCGCTTGTATTGTCTTCTACAAGAGAAGTTATGTCCGACATAGTGCTGCTTAATGATGATAAAACTTCGGGTAATTCTTCTCCAAGCTCACTAAAAATAGTTTTTAATTTTTCGGCTAAAGTTTTCGCCGCTGATTCAACTTCAGTTGCAGTCTGGTCTGTAGTTTCTGAAATGTCAGTTTGTGCCTGGCTTTGAAGTGCATAAAGTTCTTCGTATGCTTTCTGGATTGCCGGAATAAATTCATTTTGAACCTGGTAATTAGTCCAGCTTATGTGGTTTGAAGTATCGCTTACCATTGAAAGTAAGCCGTCTTCCATTACGCTAATTCTGCCACGCAAAATTTCTTCTTCGGAAAGCTGTTTGCCGAGTTCTTTCTGTTTTGCGATTTTTTCATCGTAATTTTTTATTGCAAGTTCATAATTTGCCTTTGCAAGTTCTGCGGCTGCGTTATTTTTGTCGCTTTGAGTTTTTGCGTCTTCCAAATTTTTTTGTTTCTGCAGTACGTCAAGGCGTTTTTTTTCAAGTTCGATTGCACTTTCGAGTTTTTCGATTTCAGTATCTAAAAAATCTTCTGTTCTGGTTTTCCGCATTTGTGCTTGAATTTCTGCTATTTTATTTTTACTTTTTTCAAGACTGTCAGCGTCAGCACCTTCATTTAATGCTGACATATAAGCACGCCTTGCTTCAACGAGTTTTTCTTTGAGTGCATTTACTTCCTGGTCAGCAATGTTTTTTATTTTTTCTGCACTGTCTTTTAATTCTGCCGGGATATCATCCTTGAGGCTTCCGCCGCCGGCAAGATAATTTTTTATTTCATTAAACTTTTTGAGGCTTTCTTCGAGGTCTGCTAAATTTTTCTTTGAATCGTTTAATGTCTGTGAATTGCCTGCGGTTTCTGTTGAGGATAAGTAATCAACATATTCCTGAAAGTTTTTTTTGCTTTTAGAAAGTTTTTCGTTTACCTTGTCGATTGCCTTTGAAACGGCTTTGCCAAAACTGTTTGCCGCCTCTGCAAATGGAGTTCCTAAAATTTCCTTAAGGTCTCCGAGCGAGTTTTTCATCTGTGTGATTCCGCCCGTTGCATTTGCGCTTTCTTCTGCCATTCCTTTGTATTTGTCTTTAACAATTTTTACTGCATCGCCATTTTTGAGCTGCTCAGTGGTAAGAGTTTTTAATTCCGGAATTGTTTCTCCAAGTTCTCCAAAAAGGCCTGAATAAGTTTTATTTAAATTTTTAACTGCACTTTCAAGGCTCATTGCACCGCTTGCGCTGACATCAAGAGCCGCGCTCATAATATCCTGAATTTCGTTTTGAGTACGTCCCGCAGCTGCAAGTTGAGCCATAAGCGGCAGAAGGGATTCATCACCGATAGTTCCGATTGACTGCAGTTTAGAAGCATAGTCTTTGAGCTGTGCAATGCTGCTTTTTGAAAGATAAGGATTATTTTTTGCAGCACTTTCAAGCTGTTTTTCTGCCTTGATTTGGACTTGTGCGGTTTCTGCAAATTCTTTTATTTTTGAAGCTGCGGCTTTTGCAGCAGAAACAACAAGTCCAAATGTTCCCGCGACTCCTTTTATTGCTCCGCCAAGAACATTTACTGATTTTATTGTTTTGTTTTTACCAAGTTTATTTACGCTTTCAGTAACTTTTTGAAGTCCGGACTGTGCGTTTTTTGCGTCCGCGGTTACTTTTATATTTACATTTTTATCTGCCATATTTTTAAATATTCCTTTTTACTTTTATGTTTTTTCTCTTATAATTGAATTATAAGAGGTGCGAAAATGGTTAATTTTATGGGAACTATACTCGGCATCATTTTAATTATTGTTGTCTTAAAAATTGCAATGAAACATAAAGATTATTGGGAAACCTTGATATCGACCCCAATGACCCTTTTTATTTCCCACCTGATGATGACGATTAGTTACTTATATAGTCAGAGGTAAGTGAATGATTTTTTTTATTTTTTTAGGTGTTATTTTTGTTGCTTTTATTGTTTTTATTTTGCGTGCTGCCTTTAAGTTCATTAAAAATTTTGATACTGATTATTATAAGGCACAGGAACGCATTGCGTGGAATAGAGAATTTCCAGATGACAAAGTGGAAATAAATGGGAACTATACTGATGACGGATATTCTTTTAGAATTAACCGTTGTATGGATAATGAGTTAATCAGAAAATGGAAAAAGAAAAATCCAGATAAAGCATATTTAGCACCGCCAGAAGTAAAAGAAGATTAAGCCGAAAGGGAAAATCTTATGCTTGTTATTTTGCTTTTAATTATTTTTTCAATTTATTGTATAAAAAGTGCAGATAGACATCCTGAATGGGACGAGATGTCCCAGCACGATTTAGACCTTGGAAATGGCGGCGGCTCTTGTTTTTGACGATGATGTTGATGATGATTTAGATGACGATTAAATCTTTCCTTTTTCTATATACTCAGAGGAAAAAGTGAATGATATTTTTTATAAGGAGGTAATAGTATGGCTTTTGATTCTGATGATGAATTCATCGAAGAGCAGGACGAAGAAGTTCTTGATGATGAAGAATCTGAATAAGGGGTTTTCTTAATAAGAGGAGGCTTTTATGGTATCTTTAATCTGCGTTATTCTTGCAGTAATTGTTCTTGTTATTCTTGCAAAACATACCCCGCAATCAAAAGATGATTCCGAGGCTGAGCAAGATGATGATAGCGATTATACAACCTGGATTCTTTACGATGATGATTAAATCATTTTCGTCCGGCAGCAAGTGCTTCAAACTTTTCTTCAGCAGCTTTTTCTTCTTCAGTAAGCACTTGCTCAAGTTCCCACGAAGATTTTAATTTCCTCATCTGCGCTTTGTATTCTACACTGTCGCCTTTTCTAGGTTTCCACTGCCTTATATCGATAACATCATTTAATTTTGTTTCTTTAATTCCGTTTAATAACGCCGAAAACTTATACCAATGTAAATGAAGATTTTCATTCATTAAATCTATTCCGTAATAAGAATAAAATGCACTGTAAATCAAATCTGAATCCTGCTCATAATCAAGGACGTTTACATTATCAGATTCTGTTTCATCTACGCGCGGAAGTTCTTTTTTTGGATACATAAATTTAATGAGTTCATTGACTGCTTTCTGTCTGTTCTGCGGAATTTTATCAACAAAGAAAAAATCAAAATCTTTTACTTCGTGATATTCCTTAATCATTCTCTGCAGAATTACAAAATACTGAAAATCTGTATGAATTTTAAAGTCTCTTCCTGAAACCTGAATGGAATCAGGAAGATTTTTTTTAGAAAGGTCAATCATTCTTATGCGCTCGGCATATCTCCGGCAATAAATGTTGGCGAGCCGTCTGTGTCATAAGAAACATATCCTGGTGTTACAGTTCCATTTTCGTAAACTGTTGCGCTCAAACTTGATGATGAAGTGTTAAACTCATTCAAAACAAGTGTTGCTTCTGAAAGGTCAGCGTAATAATAGGTTGTTGTTTCGCTTGTTTCTGAATCGGTAACATCTACGCTGTCGAATTTGTAAACAAGCATAAACTCTTTTTTAGCGTCATCGCCTACCGCCCTTGTTTTGTAAAGGGAATAAAGCAAATCAAAATCTGCCTCGCCTTTGTAAGTTGTGATTGAAAGTTCTTCACTTGGCTTGTAATCCATAAGTTCAGTTGTGGGGTGCTCGTCTGCGATGTAATCCCTCTCTTCTGTTTCTGGATTCATTGAACGCGAGAATTCAACTGCTTTTTGAATTCTTACCCATTTTCTAGCACTTGCGTCTCCTGAATTGACGTAAACTGCGACCATGTGTTTTTTAACAAGTGTTGCATTTGCCATTGTTATCTGCTCCTATTTTTTTTTATAAATCAATGTTTTCTTTTATAGTCAGACTGATGTCTAATCCTGTTGCCTGCTTTTCTATCGTTCCGCAGTTATAAAAATATTGTATTTCGCCTGTTTCTATTTCCGTTGCATTGTCGGTTAAATCTATTCCGTTTAAAAATACTTCTTCTATTTCAACTGCAGTATTTTCCATTCTTTCAACAAGCGTTGTATAGGAAGAACCGCGGAACATCATCGAAATTGTAAAGCGTGTCTGCACTGTGTAACCGCCTCCAATTTCGCTTTCAATGATTTCTCTTGTTTCTGGAATTATTACGCAGTAATTTTCACTTCCTGCAAACCTTGACGGATCAACTGCACCCACTGCAATATTTTTTTCCTTGAAAAATCCAAAGTTTTCCAAGACGGCTTCCTTTAATTTTTCTGCACTTTCCAATTTTTACCCCCAGTATTTTGCAAGTGATTTATCTATCATTTTTTGAAGTTCACCGTCAAAACTGTTTGATTCAAGATAATTTTCTGTTTTTTCGACAAATCCTTTTGGTGCAAAATTCCAGTTCTCTGCACGGACTGTAGGCCCCGAAAATCCGTAGTTATTTACAAATGCTTTTGGAAATACAGATGAACCGCCTTTTCCTCTCGGGAAAATATTTGCCTCGCTGCCGTCTTTTTTTACCCTGAATCCGTAAGAAGAAGAAAGCTGTCCGCTCGACCTTGATTTGTCTAAAATGCTAAGCTTTATTTCCCTGCGGATTGTTTTAACTCCGCTTCTTGCAATGATTCCTAACGCCTGCTTTTGTATGCTCGTAAGGCTTTTTGATGTTCCCTCAAGTGCTTTCTGAACTTCGTCAATTTCTGCTTCTACACTTATCCATTGACTTTTTGCCATTAAACGCCTCTTTGATTTAATCTGTATGGAGCAAGTTCACTTAAAAACCGCTCGGCCTTGAAGTTGTTGAAAACGCGGCTGCCGCTGTCTGCAAAACTTGTTGAAGAAACTGCAATGTTTCCGCCCTCGCTTTCCCACATAAGGCTTGCAAGCTGAAGTCCTACGGTTACTATTTTCTGCGGAACTTCTTCAAATCCGGCAGTGTAGGTAAATACAAAGAATGAATCTTTGCTGAAAGTGTTTTTGCCGTAAGAATATTCAAGATAATTTGCAGATTTTATTCTGAAAAGTGATGATGAAATTTCACTGCTGTTTTCCGTAACGCTTTTTAATTCGATAAGCGGTTTTGCGTCAAGTTCAAAAAGCTTTCCTCCGTCTCCATACCTTGCCGTTATATATTCTTTTTTTTCGGGGCTGTAGCCTAAATAATTTTCAATTTCTTCTTCTGCCGCATCTGCATAATTCTGGGCAAGCGTTTCATCTTCGGGATATTTCTGCATAAACTGCTCAAGTAAATCTTT
Organism: bacterium; assembly: GCA_963601995.1. Taxonomy (GTDB): domain Bacteria; phylum Spirochaetota; class Spirochaetia; order Treponematales; family Treponemataceae; genus Treponema_D. The sequence goes on from CAVCIJ010000065.1 coordinate 9,924, forward strand.
TGTAATGTAAGCCATTTTTCTTTTTACCGCCTTAAAAAAGTCATTAAAAAAAACGCCCCGCAAAAATCATAAAGTGGGAGGGATTCTTTAATCATTTTTGCAGAGCATACATTTTTACTTTTTTAAATGATTTTTAGAGGTTGATAATCAGTTAATAAGATTTACTAACTGATTATTTTTTTTTATTTTACTCGCCCTGTTTAACAATCTGCATACCGCCTTTTGCAACAAGGTCAGCATTTGCAGTCTGAAGTCCGCGGATTCCCATAAGGTTAGAAGCGAAATAATTTCCGCCTTCGTCTGTTTCGATTCTGTAGTTATCCCACATCGGCATATCTACTGAACCAGGCTGTCCGAAGTACTGAGTTCCTTTTTCAAGTCCGTCAAGAACTCTGAACTGAACTGCAGTTCCACCGTCTTTGATTGTTCCTGATGTAGTTGT
>CAVCIJ010000066.1:0-5491 GCA_963601995.1 bacterium
AATAAGTACAAGTCCGTAAAAAAAATGCCTTATGCTCAAAAGAAATTGCGAAAGAACAATGAGTGCAAGACCTGCTCCACCGGCAAAAAGTCCTATTGCAAAATATTGACCGGCACCGGTGTACATAAAAAGTCCCATTACTGCAGAAATCCACCATGGATAACCGGCATTTACAGTCATAAGTCCGAACGGAATTCCAATTGCAATATATCCGAAAAAAATCGGCAGCGTAAGTTTTAGTGCTAGAAAAAAAACATTGTCTCTCATAAAATTTTTCAAAAAAGATGATTTGGTTTCAAAAGTCTGCTTTTTTTGAAACAGAGTCGATTATAATTTATGGAAAAATTATTGTTAAGCTCATAAGGCTTGTTTTTTTAGCTGAGTAAAAAATTCGTTAAATTTCAGATTTATAAAATCATTAAAAAAATCATCTTTTAAGATGACCCGAATTAAAAATTATGATACTATGCGAAAAGTTGTAGAAAAATTAAGTTTTTTTATATTTTTATATAGGAGAAAAAAAATGGTTGCACTTATTGTTGGTATTATTTTGATTGCATTCTGTGTATTTGCCTGCCTTCCTGCTGGAATTGGGCTTGCGTGGGGAGCAGATATTGTAAATTTTCTGAAAGGCTGCGCTCCTGTTCTTGCGGCATTTGTTGGTCTTGTAGCTGTTTTTATTGGTTTTGCAGATATAAAGGATAAAAAAGAAACCAAAAAAGAAGAAAAAGAAGCTAAAAAAATCAGCAGCTCAAAAGAAAACGCATAATTTTTTTATAAATTTCACTTCATAGCGTTCTAAATTCATTGACTAAGAGTCATTAAATTTGATAACTTATTGTACCCCGTATAATATACAAGCAACTGCTCATTGTTTGTAACGTTCAAAACTGGATGCAAAGTAGAGAACGCTATTTTTATTTGAAGGTATACCTAAATGAAAACACTTTTTACAAAAGGAAATGATGTTAAAAATGACTGGTATGTTATTGACGCATCAGGAAAAACATTGGGACGTGTAGCTGCTGTTGCTGCAAGCGTTCTTCGCGGCAAAAATAAGCCTACTTACACGCCAAATTCTCTCTGCGGAGACTTCGTTGTAATTATCAACGCAGATAAAATTCAGGTTACAGGAAACAAGCCTGATGATATGATGTATCGCCACTACACTGGTTTTGTTCGCGGACTTCGTTCATATTCATTTAATGAACTTATTTCAAAGAATCCAACAGAACCTCTTAGAAGAACAATTGTTGGAATGCTTCCTCACAACCGTCTTGGTCGTCAGATGGCAGGAAACTTGAAGATTTATGCCGGCAGCGAGCATCCTCATGCAGCGCAGAATCCAAAACCTCTTGAAGTGTAATTAGGAGTTTATCGTGGTTAAGAATATTGCAATCGGTACAGGTAGAAGAAAGACAGCTGTTGCACGCGTTTTCTTGCGTGAAGGTTCTGGAAAAATTGTTGTAAACGGACAGGATATCAAGGATTACTTTAAAAGCGATGCTCAGGTTAGCCTTGTAAATCAGCCTCTTTTGGTTACATCAAATGCAAATAAGTATGATATTTTGATTAATGTTTCTGGTGGTGGACTTAATGGTCAGGCTGCGGCTTGTCTTCACGGACTTTCCCGCGCTCTTACACAGGTAGATCCTGACGCTCGTACAGCACTTAAGACTAACGGATATCTTACTCGTGACTCTCGTATGGTTGAACGCAAAAAGTACGGTCAGCGTGGTGCCCGCAGAAGATTCCAGTTCAGCAAGCGTTAGTTTTTGGTTTTTAATGTTTATAAAGAACATAAAGCAGACTTTGCCTGGTGTGTATGAAATTACGCCGGATACAGGGTCTGCATTTTTTTTGCGAAAAGATTATCTTTCTCTTATAAGCGAAGAAAAACTTCTTCCCTTTGGTTATGGCAGACTGGATGTTGATTTAGAAAATATTCAGCCAAAAGAAGGAGATTCGGGCTTTTTTAACGAGGCAGAAACTGAAGATCTTTTTAAGGCGGCTCTTGTTTACAGCGTAGAAAAGGCAGCTATGACATATCTTGCGCGGGCGGAGCATTGCCGTTCTGGATTGTACAAGAAGCTTCTTGCAAAAAATTTTGATAAAAATGCCTGTAATATGGCACTCGATTATCTTGAAAGTGTAAATTATCTTAATGATTACAGATTTTCTCTTGCCTGGCTTCGTAACCGTGCGATTGATCATTTTGAGGGAAGAACAAGACTTTTCGCTGAACTTTTAAATCGCGGAATTGATAAAAATATTGCGAAGCAATCTCTTGATGAATTTTTTACTACCCATGATGAACTTGAAGCCTGCCGAAAATCATTTGAAAAAACTTTTAAGACAAAAAAAGATCCACAGAAAATAAAAGCATCACTTTTAAGGAAGGGGTTTACTTTAAAAGAAATTTCTACAGTTTTTAAAGAAAATTCAATTTCAGAGTACTGAATTTTTGTATCATCTTTTGTAAATAAATCTCCAAAATCTCAAATTTCTCCAATTTTTTTGCTGACTAAATAGAACTTTTATTTTTTTTGTGTTAGAGTTTTGAGAAAATCAGCAGAAGTTTTTCTTCTTTTGTGTAATATTGAGGTGCTTTTTTTTATGCCTAGAATAAAATCTGAAAAAAATAAGCCGACTGTTTATTCAGCACTTGAAGTTGCAAATTTGTGCGGAGTTGTAAATCAAACTGCAATCAACTGGATAAAAAGTGGATTTTTAAAGGCGTTTAAAACTCCGGGCGGTCAATTTAGAGTTTATCCAAAGGATTTGCTCGATTTTATGAACAGCAGAAATATGATTATTCCTGAAAAATTGCTTGCCGACTGCGATGGAAAGTTAAAAGATAGAAAAAAAATTCTTCTTGTTGATGATGATGAGGCTTTTAACAACGTAACAAAAAAATTTCTTGAAAAAAATCTTGAGAATGTAGAAATTTTACAGGCTTTTGATGGGTTTGAAGCCGGAAGTGTTATGGTGGGAAAAAAACCTGAACTTTTGGTTTTGGATTTGGATCTTCCTGGAATTGACGGTGTTAGGCTTTGTCATAAAATAAAGGAAGAAAAAAAATTTTCTTCACCAAAAATTATAATTGTAACTGCACTTCAAGATCTTTCTGCGGAAGAAGAATGTCTTTCTTTGGGTGTAGAAAAATATTTTAAAAAACCAATTTCACTTCCTGAACTTTTGGCGGTAATTAAGGATTTTTAAAACTTAAAAATTGCAGCGGACTTTTTTGTCCGCCATTTTTTTTACCAGATGCCCTAAATTTAAAATCTTGAAGATTCAAAATAATATGCTGGAAACGAAACAGGACTTTCAAGAAGTTTTTCAAGTACATCTGGAAGCGAAGATTTTAGTTCAGACTTTTTTGAAATTTCATGCGAAAATCCTAAGAGCATATCATAAAAATTTTGTGTTTTTTCATATTGATATGTGTAAACAGGATAATTTTTGAAATCAAATTCCTTTCTGTCCATTGCATCGGAACAAAGATTAAAGTCGCCGATGTAGTCAATGAGTCCGTTTAAAAGCGCCTGCTTTGCTGTGTAAGGTCTTCCGTCAGCAAGTTTTTCAACATCCTGAATTTTCATATTTCTGCTTGAAGCAACAATTTGTGTAAACTGCTCGTAACATTCATTAGAAATTGACTGCATTATTTGTCTCTGTTCGTCTGTAAAAGTTTCTGTATAACTGCCGATTGTTTTGTTTTTTCCAGAGTGAATTGTTTCTGACTTGATTCCGTACTTATCCATAAGTTCAGTTAAATCAAGAAATTGACCTGCAATAACGCCTATGCTTCCTGTAAGACAGTTTCTGTTTGCTGTGATTTTGTCTGCCGCACATGCAATGTAATATCCGCCGGAAGCCGCCATTGATTCTAAGTATGCGTAGATTGGCCGGTTAGTTTCTTTTTTATAGTTCATAAGTGCAAGATAAGCTTCGTCAGCTTCGTAAACAGTTCCGCCGGGAGAATTTATGCAAAGAATTATGCCCTTGTTGTTTGGATCGTTTTTTAATCCTTCAATTGTTTTTAAAAGCCATTTTTGATTGTAAGTTTGATTTTCACTTTGAATTGTGCCGGAAATTAAAATTTTTGCAATGTATTCATTTTTGCGGTTTTTAAAACTTTCGTTTGAATTTGAAGACTTGAATTTTACAATAGGCGGAATTGCAGGAAGAGAATTTGATTTTGGAGAAGTTTCAAATTCTTTTACTGAATTTTTTGAATGAAGTGAAAGTGCAAATTGAAAAATGCCGGCTGCAAGTGCAAGAACCAGAATAATTATAAATGCAATAAGTCCTTTTTTATCTTTTTTTGCCATAAATTTTCTTCCTTACGCTATTTTTATTTGTCTTGAATAGAAGACGATGAGGCTTCTTCAAAATCTTCAGGAGTAAGTTCTCCTTGTTTTAATGCCTGAACCTTCATTGCGTAATAGGCGTTTGTATAAGACATCATTTTGTAAGGATTAATCCACAGCGAAAGAATTCCAAAGGTAAAAGCGCACAAAATATCCCAGCCTAAAAAACTTAATGCCATTACAAAAAGTTCGCCTTTATTTCCTTTTGTGATTATTTTGCTGATTTTCATTGCCTTTGTTACGCTGATTTTTGGATTGTCTGCCATTACAAAAAACATCTGCGAGTAAGAAAATGCTTTTACAATTCCAGGAATTATAAAAAGCAGTGACCATAAAGTTGTCCAGAGTGTGAACCATAAAAGTCCTAAAAATCCGCTTATACATTTTGAAAATCCGGAGATAAATTCACTGAAAGAAAGTTTTTGCGTTGTTTGAAACATTTTTACAAAAAATAATGAAAATGCCATCAAAACTGCGCCGTTTATAAAAAAATTAACAAGAAGAAGAATTGTATTTGAGAAAGAAAATTGATTTTGTGATTCGTAGTAAAATTCGTGGCTTTCTCCGCTAGAAAAATTTTCTTCTCCATAGAAAAAAAACGGACTTCCTGTGATGGAATTTCCGTTTGTAATAGTGCTGATTGTTTTTGGCAAATTTAGTACCAGAAAAATGGCATAAATTACAAGCATCGCAAGAACTGCGCTTGTCCATCTTCCTTTAAGCTGTTTTTTTGCAATCATTTTGTAAGATTTTCTGTTAAACATATTTTTCTCCGATTTTTTTTATTTTACTTCGCGGAGCATCTGCGAGTAATAGCGGTTTTCTATTTGTTCTTTTGGAATTTCGGCTTTTTTTAGAATTGACTCCAATGTTTTACGACAGTTTTTTATATTTTCTTCGCTTGAATCTTCTGTAAGTATTTCAATTTCAAGAAAGTAGCCAAGCGGCGGTACATTGCAAAGTTCAAGCGTTGCGCCGTCTAAAATCCAGTCCTTTACTTCTTTGCGTTTTTTTAAATTTATTTCAAATCCTGCATCTTTTAAAAAACATTCAATGGCTTCAGGTGAAGAAATTCTGCATTCTTTTTCGTCGTTGACTTCTATTTGGACATTATC
>CAVCIJ010000067.1:0-4485 GCA_963601995.1 bacterium
TCATAATTATGGAGAAAAATATGAAAAAAAGTATTAAAATAAATTTAATTTTAGCGTTATGCATATTATCTTTTACAAGTTGTAATACCTCTCTTAATGAAATATTAAAGAAAATAATTTAAATTCTATGGGATTTGAAAATATTTCATATTCATCAGAAGTTTCAAAAATTATTGGTAATCTTTTTGATTTGCAAATAAAAACTTGCAAGAAAGCTGTTTCTACAGTCTCTGAATATGTACCTACAATAGAAGAAGCTCGTACGCTTTCTACAGAAATTGATTTTAGTGATATTGGTAAATTGCTTCCTGAAGATTTATCTTTACTCACAAGGTCAATTTCAAATCAATCTAGAAATCTTTGTAGCGAAACAATTACTCTTGAAGAAGAATTAAATGAAATTAAAAGTGAATATTTACATACTTTAAAAGAAATTGAACCAGATCATTCTAATGCTATTACAGTGGAAGGAATTAATACATCTGAAACAGGATATGTTTTTGGTGATGATGAAGAGATTCCTTTTGAATCAATTCAAGGAATTATTACAACTGCTGTTTTAAATGAAATCGCAGATGGAAAAAATATTTCTGATATTCTTGATTCTATACAAACTGATATGTCTTCATTGGCTCTTAATAAAACAGATAGAGCAGTAGTGTTAAAATCAACAGCTCGTTGGCCAAAAGGAATTGTAAATTATCGTTGGGGAGTCATTACAGATGAACATAAAACATTAATAAAAAATGCAATGAATATTTGGACAGAAAAAACTGAAGAAAAAATAAAATTTGAAGAATTAGATGATTCTGGCTGGACAAATTTCACTTTGGACATAAATGTAATAGGGGTGCGTTGTATATAATACTAAAAAACTAGATTCAGGAGTTGCTGGTAATTCTTATGTTGGATGTATTGGCGGAAAACAAGACTTTAATCTTTCAGAATCACTTACTAAAACTCAATATGTAAGGACTCCTGTACATGAATTAGGACATGTATTAGGTCTTCAACATGAACATACTAGATATGATAGAGATGAATATATTGAAATTTCTGCAGAAAATGCTGAATCTAGCATACAAGCCTTTAATTAAAATAATTTATATTCCAAAGGAGAATATCATGAAAATGATAAAAGCAATAATATTATCTTTAATTGCTCTGCTTTTTACAGCATGCCCAAAAGAAGAACCTGTTACTGAACCTTCATATACTTATACTGTTGAAATAAATATTACAAATAATTCATCATCACAAAAAACACTTAATGTACAGGCATATACTCTTTATGATGAAGATAATTTTGCTCAAAAACTTTATGACTGTGATTCTTTAACTGTGGAAGCTAACAAAACAGCTTCTTATTCTGAAAAAATAGAAAATACCTTGTGTGATTTACCTCATCTTTCTCATGTTTTACAAATTGATGAAAAAAACTTTGCCGGATTTGATACAGAAACTTTAAAAATTAAGAAAGATGATGCTGAAACTACAGAAAGCATTGTTGCAGAAAGTTCTAATCTTGGTTCTGTAAAATGGAATAGTAACAGTGAAGCACTTCTTACTTATAAAATTGAAGGTGAAGATAAAACTTTTACTGTAAAAGAAAATGTAAATGACATAAAAATTATTTATGCAGTAACTATTGATGTTAACGATAATATTTCAATAAGCATAAGTGGAGTAAAATGCTAAAAGTATTTTACTAGTCGAGTTTGCCGCAACCTACGGTTGCGACAAACGGCGGAAAGCGTACCGAAGTAAAAAAAATATGCTCCAGAAAAAAAAGCAAAAATTTTAAAACTTTGACTAAAAGGGCACAAATAGTTATATTTTTTTATATGAAACTTTATTCTAAACAAGAGCTTATTTCCAGATCTTTTTTAAGCGCTCTTATTACGGCGCTTGTTGTTGGTGCGGTAGTTTTTGCAGTTTGCAAAAAGACTATTTCAAACTCAAAATCTTCTGAGCAAAGACAGGAATTTTCTTCAACAATTGACGCCTTTCAAAATGAAGACTCAGATGATTTGGAAAATGCAATTTCCAGCGAAAATTTTTCCAGTTCAAAACTTGCTTCGGAAAACGCACAGGCAGTTCCGGTTGCTTCAGATTTTAGCGGATACACACAGGACGAAATTCAAAATATTACGGTTTATGAAAAATACAACGAGGCGGTAGTAAACATTACAACGCAGACTATGGGCTACAACTGGTTTTACGAGCCGGTTATTACAGGTTCTGGTTCTGGTTCTGGTTCAATTATTGACAAAAGAGGCTACGTTGTTACAAATTACCACGTTATTGAAAATGCGAGCAGCATAAATATTTCTCTTGCTGACGGTTCAACTTATGAAGGAAAAATTGTTGGCAAGGACAAAAACACAGACATTGCTGTTTTGAAATTTGATCCGCCTAGTGGAACTGAATTAAAAACAATCAGTTTTGGAGACAGTGAAAATTTAAAAGTTGGGCAGAAAGTTATTGCAATTGGAAATCCGTTTGCTCTTGAACGAACAATGACCACAGGAATTATTTCCGGACTCGGACGACCTATTCAGGAAAGCGGAACTAATGTGATTATCCGCAATATGATTCAGACTGATGCCGCTATAAATCCGGGAAATTCTGGCGGACCTCTTCTTGATAATCAGGGCAAAATGATTGGAATTAACACAGTAATTTATTCTTCGAGCGGAAGCTCTGCTGGAGTTGGATTTGCAATTCCTGTAAGCACAGCGCGCCGTGTTGTTTCAGAACTTTTGCAGAACGGAAAGGTTAACCGCGGAACTATGGATATTTCTTTGGTTCAAAATACAAGCCAGATTGCACGCTATGCAGGATATCCGGTTTCTACGGGACTGATTGTCAGCAAGGTTAAAGACGGAAGCATGGCTGAAAAATCAGGATTAAAGGGCGGAACAAAGGCAGTTCAATACGGAACATTCAATCCAAAAACAATTTATTTGGGCGGTCACCTGATTACAAAAATTGACAGCATAGATATAAAAACCTACGCAGACTATTTAAGTGCCTTAGAAGACAAAAAACCTGGCGACACAGTAACCGTAACAGTTTATCAGGGACGCGGCTGGGAAAAAATAAAAGTAACTCTAGACAGTACGGAATAAATATTTTGATAAAAGAAGGGAATTTCTTTTGCTAACGCACGGACGTGCTTACTGATAATTTTTTCCTAATCAAAATAAGGCTTTGCTTAACAAAAGACGCGTTTTTTAACAAATTATTCTGGCGGTTAAGGAAAAGTCTTTTTATTGTCGTGCTGATTTTATTTGATAAGAAAAAGTCTTCTTCATCACACGCGCGCTGTTACTGATGAAATTTTTTGTTTACACAGGATTCTGAAACTTAGCAAAAATTTTCTTTGCTTAACACGCTGGCGTGTTTACTGATTAAATTTTTTCTAATCAAAACAAGGCTTTGCTTAACAAAAATGTGCTTCATAACAAAATCCTTTCTAAAAAAACAAAACATCTTCTTATAAGCATCTTGTAAAAATTGTAATTTTCAGAGATTCCCTTATCAAAAAAATCTTCAAATTCTTCTGGCAAAGCATTAAAATCATTTTATGCGCAAATTTGCAGTTCATTCACCTTATGAACCTTCAGGAGATCAGCCACAGGCTATAGAAAAATTAGTCAATGGCTTTTTGAAGGGCAACAAATATCAGACATTAAAAGGCGTTACCGGCAGTGGAAAAACTTTTACAATGGCAAAAATAATTGAAAAAGTTCAGCGCCCAACTCTCATAATCAGCCACAACAAAACTCTTTCAGCACAACTTTACCGCGAATTCAAAACATTTTTTCCAGAAAACGCAGTTGAATATTTTGTAAGCTACTATGATTATTATCAGCCAGAAGCCTATGTTCCGGCCCGCGACCTGTACATCGAAAAAGACGCCGCAGTAAACGCCGAAATCGACAAACTTCGCCTCGCCGCAACTTATGCCCTCATGGAAAGACGCGATGTAATTATAGTAAGCACAGTCAGCTGCATTTACGGACTTGGAATGCCGGAACTTTACAAAGAAATGCGCCTTCACTTAGAAAGAGGACAAATTCTTAATACACACAAATTTGCACAGAGTCTCATAGAAGTTCAGTATCAGCGCAATGATATGATTTTAGAACGAGGAAAATTCAGACTGCACGGCGACATTCTCGATATTTTTCCGTCATATATGGAAACTGACCAGGCTTACAGAATTGAACTTGATTTTGACGAGATTTCCAGAATCCGCCGCTTCGATGTGCTGACAGGCAGCGTTATTGAAGAACTTGACGAACTCTATCTTTATCCGGCAAAGCACTTTGTAGTTCCAAAGGAAATGCTTTCGAGCGCAACAAAAAGAATTGAAATGGAACTTGAAGAGCAGCTTGAAAATTTAAAGTCAAAAGGAAAACTTCTTGAAGCTGAACGTTTAAAAACCCGCACAACCTACGATATCGAAATGATGAAAGA
>CAVCIJ010000068.1:0-2415 GCA_963601995.1 bacterium
GGAATTATTATTTTATTAATATTACATAAACGAGAAACAAAAAAATTCGTATTCTAAAAACGCAGGCAGTTTTTTTACAATAAATTTAAATTACATAAGCACAAGCGATTTAAAAAATCTGTGGCCAGCAAATTTTTCAAACATAGAATACAAGCCAACCTCAAGCAAAACTTTTATAATTTATCAGGGCAAAAAAGAATTTGAAAAACTTTTTTCTTTTATTCAAATGATTGATATTCCACAAAATCAGAAAAGGTATTTTTCACTCAATTTAAATTTTTTAACGCCGGAAGATTTTTTGCAAATTGCAGCAGGCAGATTCACTTCGGTAGAATTTATAAGGTCAAGCAGTAAAAATGAAATTATAGTTTTTGCAAGCAGCGAACAGTTTTCTGAAATACAGGAATTTGCAAAAAGCGCAGATTTGTCTGAAAATGTTTTTCCTGTTAATTTAAAATTTCTGAAAGCAGACGAACTTATGCAGCTGCTTCCACCCTCAGCACATAGCGAAATGATTGTTCAAACTTCACTTTCAAATTTACTTTTTTTTAAAGGCAGCACTGAGCAGTACAAAAAATTCCTGGACGAACTGAAAATTTTAGATATTCCAAAACCGCAAATAAAATATGAACTTCTTGTAATTCAGTCATCAAAAAATTTAAACAAAAGTTTTAAACCAGAATATTCATTGTCATATTCGCAAAATCAAACTTCCGAAAATACAGAATCAGAAATTTCTGTTTTTGATTTAGGTGCAGATTTTTCAAATATACTCGGAATAAATTTCAATGTAATTTCAAAACTCGGCTATGAATTTGCCTCATCATTAAATCATCAGCTCAGCAAAAGCGAGGCAAGAATCAGTACAGATACAAGCCTCACAGGAATTTCAGGTCAGGAAATTATGTTTCAAAACACAGACACTTACCGCTACATCGAATATGAATACGATAAAAATAATTCAAGCAGCACCGTTGGCGTTACGCAGACAATTACTTCTGGACTGATTATAAATATTACAGGCTGGATTTCCGGCAACGAAATGATAACGATGGACATAAATGCAAGCATTTCAAAGCAGAACTCGGAATCAGGCAGCACAAGTTCAACAGTTTCCACACTGCCCTCCACTTCCGAAAGAATTGTCAGCACACAGCTTCGTGCAAAATCCGGGCAGGCAATTGTTATTGGCGGACTTTTAAAAGACGAAGAAAACATCCAAACAAATTTTCCTTCAATTTTAGCGCACATTCCAATTTTAGGAAATTTTTTTAAACAGAAATCAAAATCAAAAGAACAAAGTGAAATTACAATTTACATAGTTCCAACTTTGCTAAATGACCTTAATGAAGAATCTTATAATGAAAATTCTGAAAGTTTCAACATCACAAAATTCTGTGAAAAATATATTCAGGAGAAAATCTAAAATATGAAAAATTTTACTTCTGAAATTTTAGGAACGCAGGAACAGTTGAATTTTAATTTTATAAAAAAAAACAGATGCATAATCTTAGAAGATTCAGAAAATGAAGTTTGCATAGGAATTTGCAAAAAACTTGATTTTGCAACAAAAAAACTTCTTGAAACTTCGTTCACGAAAAAAATTACATACAAAATTTTAAGTCAAAAAGAATTCTCAAATATTATCAGTAGAACCTTTGATTTTGAATTTGAAAAAATCAACACTGAAAATGAAAGTAACGATATTGAAGAAATCAATAAGGAAGCACCGGCAGTAAATTTATTAAATGCAATTCTTCAGGAAGCAATAAAGGAAAATGCAAGTGACATTCATTTTGAAAGCAGCGATAAAATTGGGAATGTACGTTTTAGAATTGCAGGAGATTTAAGTCTTCATCAAAAAATAAATCTGGAACTTTTTAATTCAATAAGTTCACGAATAAAAATTCTTGCGGATTTAAATATTCTGGAAAAGCGTTTACCTCAGGACGGAAGAATTAAAATTCAACTTGAGAAATCTGAAATTGATTTAAGAGTTTCAATTGTTCCATCATCAAAAGGAGAATCGATTGTTTTGCGAATTCTTAAAAAAGATAAAAAACTGCTCAGTCTTGAAGAATTGGGATTTTCAGAAAATCAATTTTCAATAATAAAAAAAATGATTTCCTGTCCAAACGGTCTTATTTTAATTTCAGGCCCAACTGGCAGTGGAAAAACAACAACACTGAACTCAATTTTAACAAGACTCGCAGACGGAAGAAAAAAAATTATAAGCATAGAAGATCCAGTTGAATACACAATCGAAAATGTAAATCAAATTCAAATAAACGAAGATATCGGACTAAGTTTTGAATCGATTCTGAGAAGAATTTTAAGACAGGATCCAAATATAATTATGCTTGGTGAAATTCGTGACAAAACAACTGCAGAACTTTGCATTCGCGCGGCACTTAC
>CAVCIJ010000069.1:0-6007 GCA_963601995.1 bacterium
TGATTACAGCAAACGGAGATGAAATTTTGCTTTCAGCACATAAAATAGCGTGCAGAGTTCCCCAAGGCTTTGTTCTTTCGGCAGCAGTTTTTAATTCATCAGCAGAAAGAAGATCTTCTTTTGACTGAAAAACATATTCTGCGTCAAAATTGCGTGCAATTCTATCAAAAAGGCGTTCTCTAAAATCCTTTTCAATATCTTTTCTGATTACAAACACAACTTTTCCAAAGCCGCATTTTTTTGCGTCATAGGTTGCAAAGTCTAAAAGACATTCATCATTAAGACCTACGCCGTCAATTTGTTTTACTCCTCCATATCTTGATCCCATTCCAGCAGCAAGAACCAATAAAGTAGGTTTCATAACACACTCCAGTTTTTATTTTTTCGTATTTTAAGCAAACCTCGAAAAATCGTAATTTTTAGAGATAGACTTAAGCAGTAATTGTTTCGAGGGCAAGTTTTATCATATTTGTAAAACTCTTTTGCCTTTCTTCTGCCGTTGTTTCTCCTCCAAGAAGAATGTGATCACTTACAGTAAGAATTGCAAGAGCCTTTCTTCCAAACTTTGCGGCAAGTGTATAAAGTTCAGCAGCTTCCATTTCAACGCCAAGCGCACCGTATTCTGCCCAAAGTTTCCAGTTTGACTTTGGATCGTAGAACATATCGCTTGAAACTGCCAGACCGACCTTTGTTTTTAAGCCGATTTCGTTAGCCTTTTCATAAGCAGTACTCAAAAGTCCATAATCAGCAATAGGAGCAAAATGAAGTCCGTTAAAGCGCATTGTGTTAAGTCCAGAATCAGAGCAGGCACCCTGAGCAAGAATTACATCGCGAAGAGCAAGATCTTTATTGATAGCACCGCAAGTTCCTACACGAATTGCTTTTTGAACTCCGTAAAACTGAAAAAGTTCATTTACATAAATAGACAGTGAAGGCTGACCCATACCTGTTCCCTGAACTGAAACTTTTTTGCCTTTATAAGTTCCAGTAAATCCATACATACCACGAACTTCGTTGTAGCAAACTGGATTTTCAAGGAATGTCTCTGCAATAAATTTTGCGCGGAGAGGATCTCCAGGAAGAAGAACATTTTCCGCAACAGCACCTTCTGGCGCATTAATATGTGTACTCATAGTCTTTTTATTGTATCATAATTTTATAAAAATAAAATACCAAAAATCGCACCGCCGGCAATTATTGCAACAGGATGAAGTTTTGTCTTAAAAAGAACAACAAGGCTCACTACATACAAAAACATCTGCGGCCAGTTAAAAAGTCCGCGTAAAAAATTTAAGGAAAAAGAAAAATTTTCTATGTTCAAAAGAGAAATTAAAATCACATTTACAAGTGCCACAAGAATCATTCCGCTTGTAGCAGGACGCATAACGCCAAGCACGCTTTGCACAATTTTTTTCTCCTGAAATTTCATAAAAAATCGTGCTACAATAATAATCACAATTAAAGACGGCAAAACTTCGCCAAAAGTCGTTATAATTGCGCCAAAAGGACCGTAAAGTTCATCGCCAATATAAGTTGCAAGATTTACACCAATCGGACCTGGAGTACTTTCGCTGATTGCAAGCATTGAATAAAATTTTTCCTGGCTGATAAGACCATACTGCTCAACCAAAGTCTGCTGCATAAAAGTAGCCGCAACAAGCCCGCCGCCAATCGCAAAAAGCCCGATATAAAAGAAAATAAAAAAAAGATGCAAAAGACTCATTTTAAACTCTCCAAACTTTCCTTGTTACTCGCAGATTTTTCTTCACCAGCGAAATTTTCTGTGCTACTTGCGGGCTTTTCTTCGCCAGCGGAATTTTTCGTGCTACTCTCAGACTTTTCTTTTTTAGCGGAATTTTCTGAGTTACTCGCGGATTTTTCTATGGCAGCGGACTTCGCCGTGTTACACAAAAGTTTTTTTTCGCCCTTCTGCTGAATGAAATAAAGTAAAATTCCGACTGCTACTGACGCTAGAATTACAAAAATTGAATGTACCTTAAAAAAGTAAACGCTTACGAAACTTGCTGCATAGAAAAAAATATTCCACCAGCGCTTTAGATTTTTTTTTGTTATGTTAAAAACTGAATATGTAAGAAGTGCTGCAACTGCCACATTGATTCCTAAAAGGGCTTTTTGAACCCAGACAATGTCTTCAAAGTTAGAAATAAATTCAGCAATCAGCGTAATAACAATTATTGAAGGAGAAATAACGCCGAGTGTGGCAAAAATTCCGCCCAAAATTCCGCGTTTGTAAAATCCCACAAAAGTTGAAACATTCACCGCAATTACGCCTGGAGTTGCCTGACTTATTGCATAATAATCCAAAAGTGCATCATTTGTGGTCCAATGTTTTTTGTCCACAAGAGTACGTTCTAAAATTGGCAGCATCGCATATCCGCCGCCAAAAGTGACTGAACCGATTTTAAAAAACGTAATGTAAAGATCAAAAATATCTTTGATAAAAGATGATTTTTTTGTCTGCTGATTTTTTTCTTTTTTCTGATTCATAATTTCCTCTAGCATAAATTTCGTCCGCTTTCTTTCGAAAGTTTTTTGAGTTTTAACGTGCCTTGCTCATCCAAAAGATTTTTTTCCATTCTCCAGCTCCAGTTTGTTCCGCTTGTAGACGGAGTATTCATTCTGCATTCACTTCCAAGTGCATAAACGTCTTGAAGCGGAATAATACAAAATTTTGCCTTAGACATAAAAGCGCCCCTTATCATAGCGTCAAGAATCTGCTGATTTGAAGCAGAAGAATCAAGCTTAAAATATTTTTTTACATTCGCCCTGAATTTTTCGCTGGAAGAAGACAGTAATCCAAAACTTGTATCGTTGTCATGAGTTCCAGTGTAAACAACGCAGTTTTCATTTTTATAATTTTTTGGAAGATAAGGATTTTTTTCGCTTTCTTCATTCCAGTCATTTGAATCAAAGGCAAACTGCAAAATTTTCATTCCAGGAAATCCCGCCTTATCGCGAAGTTCAGCAACTTTTTTTGTAATTACGCCAAGATCTTCTGCAATAATGCTTGAATTTTTTATTCTACATTTAATTTCATCAAAAAGAGCAATTCCAGGTCCCCTTGTCCACGTGCCGTTAACTGCAGTTTTTTCTTCGGCTGGAATTTTCCAATAAGATTCAAATCCGCGGAAATGATCAATACGGACAATATCAACAAGTTTTAAAATATGAGAAATTCTTTTTATCCACCAGTCAAAAGAAGTCTTTTTAAGTTGATTCCAGTCGTAAAGCGGATTGCCCCAAAGTTGCCCTGTTGCACTAAAATAATCTGGAGGAACGCCGGCAACTGCCTTAAGCTGCAAAGTCCGTTTGTTGATTTGAAAAATATCCTTATTCGCCCATAAATCTGCACTGTCTGCGGCAACAAAAATCGGAATATCGCCAATTATTTTTATATTTTTTGAAGAAGCATATTTTTTTAAGTCCGCCCACTGCTCAAAAAAGAAAAACTGAACTGCCTTGATTTGCTCAAGTTCATCATTATTTTCTAAAGTCCATTTTTCCAAAGCTGTTTTTTCATGGCGGGCAAGATTTTTTGACCAGAAATTATTCCATCTTGTTTGCTCACCACTGACATTAGAAGATTCAGCCTTTTTATCAAAAAATTTTTTTATACTTGTAAAAAGTGCAAAGTCATCAAGCCAGTCTTTATTTTCGTTTTTAAAAAGATTAAATTTTGCCCTGTCCTGAGATGATGAATTTTGCAAAAAATATTCAGCACATTTGTAAAGAAGAGGAATTTTCCAGTAAACAAGCGATCCAAAATCAACATTTCCGCTTTTTTTTATAAAATCAGGGATTTTTAAATCTTTTTCACAGGCCCAGTTTTTTTGTACAAGAAGATCTAAATCAATAAGCAGAGGATTTCCGGCAAAAGTCGAAAAACTTGCATAAGGAGAATCTCCGTAGCCTGTAGGTCCCAAAGGAAGAACCTGCCAGAGACTTTGATTTGCATCGCTAAGCCAGTCGCAGAATTTGTAAGCTTCACTTCCCAAAGTTCCAATTCCCTGAGAACCAGGAAGACTTGTTATATGCAAAAGAATTCCGCTTTTTCTAAATTCATTTTCAGACATAAAAACCTCTGTTTTTAAAAGATGAATTAGATTATATGATTTGTAATATTTTATCTCAAGTTTTGACTTTTTACGGAGTAAGAAATTTATGGTGCTTGAAAAAAAATTTAGCCCGCTATGGAAGCCCGAAGTTGCCGCATGCGGCAATGAGCGGATAGCGAAGGCTGGAACAGCGGCGTAAGTAAAAAAATTTGCTCCAAAATCAAAAAAAAAATACCGCAATCCAAAAATGAACTGCGGCATAAATTCTTTGCAAAAATTACATTACTCTGTCGGGCGCTTTTTTAGTTTTTTGCTCTTTACAACAGCCTGTCCTTCGCCCACTTTTTGCTCCATCATTGCGCGAACTTTTAACGGAAGACCAAACAATGTAATAAAGCCCTGTGCGTCCTTGTGATCGTAAAGATCGCCGGTTTTAAATGATGCGATGCTTTCGTTGTACAAACTGTAAGGAGAAGAACTTCCGGCACCACGTATTGAACCCTTGTAAAGCTTGAGTTTTGCCCAGCCGGTTACTGTTTCTTCAGTTTTATCTACAAAGGCCATGCATGCTTCAAAAAGACTTGTAAACCATTTTCCATCGTAAATAAGTTCACCAACCTTTACAGAAAGCTGCTGCTTGTAGTGATAAGTGTCGCGATCAAGGCAAAGATGTTCCATCATTCTGTGGGCAGCATACAAAATTGCTCCGCCTGGAGTTTCGTAAACGCCACGACTCTTCATTCCAACGCAGCGGTTTTCGCAGATGTCAACAAGACCAACTCCGTTTCTTCCACCGATTTTATTAAGAGTTGTCATAATTTCAAGGGCACTCAACTTTTTGCCGTTAACGCCAACTGGAATTCCCTTTTCAAATTCAATTGTAACATACTCGCCGCCTTCTTTTGCTTCTTCAGGAACTGTTGTGTTCTTGAGCATATGCTTGTAGTTAGGCTCGTTTTCTGTTTTTTCAAGTTCAAGACCTTCGTGGCTAAGATGCCAGATATTTTCGTCGCGTGAATATGACTGATCCTTTTTCATAGGAACTTCGAGTCCACGATCTTCAAGATATTTTATTTCAGCTTCGCGGCTGTCCATATTCCATTTTTCATCGCGCCATGCAGCAATTACTTTTAAATCCGGCGCAAACGCCTTGATTGCAAGTTCAAAGCGTACCTGATCATTTCCTTTTCCTGTAGCACCGTGACAAATTGCAACTGCATTTTCCTGACGCGCATATTCAACAAGAATTTTTCCAATAAGAGGGCGGGCAGTTGAAGTTCCAAGCAGATACTCGTCTTCGTAAACAGCACTAGCCTTAAGTGCAGGCCAAATATATTCACTGATATATTCTTCGCGGGCATCTACAACATAACATGCGCTGGCTCCTGTTTTTAGAGCGCGAGCCTTAATTGACTTCCAGTCATCGCCCTGACCAACATCAATGCACACTGCAATTACATCGTAATCGTAATTTTCCTTAAGCCAGGGAATAATAACAGTTGTATCAAGTCCGCCTGAGTAAGCAAGAACAACCTTGTCTTTTTTGGCTGTTTTAGTTGCCGCAGTTTTTTTTGCAGCAGAAACTTTCTCAGCTGATTCTTTTTTTTCCTTTACTGCCATAAAAAGCCTCTCAAAAATGTAATTTTATGCAATTATTCTACATTTTTATTCATAATTATGCAATACTTTTCAATTTTTATAAAAACAAGCTGATAAAATTACCTGATGATTTTACCAGCAGATCCAAGCACACTGCACCGTAAACCGCCGGCTTTTTTCATCATCACTAAGATTTTTTGGAAGACTTTCAGTTTCTCTTCTAAATGAGCCGAATTTTTCTCCAGAACAGCATGTACATTCTTTTGAAACAAAAATATTTTCTTTGGGAACACCACAGGAATTTAGTGCAAATAAATTAGCGTCTGTAAGGG
>CAVCIJ010000070.1:0-5925 GCA_963601995.1 bacterium
GGAGAAAAGCGGAAAGTAAAAAAATATTTTATAGGAGATTCAGAAAAAAATGGAAGTGAAAATTAAATTGCTTGAGGGCGGTAAAACGCCTGAGTTCAAACATTCAGATGATGCCTGTGCAGACTGTTGTGCAAGAATCAGTGGAACTCTTACAGGAACTGTTGTAATTCCAAAAGGAGAAAGAATGGTAATTCCATTAGGATTTGCCGTTGCACTCGATAACGGTTTTGAAGCACAAATCAGGGCAAGAAGTGGACTTACGGCAAGCGGAATTGATGCTGGCTTTGGAACTGTAGACAGTGGCTATCGTGGAGAAGTAAAAGCGTGTTTGATTAACAATTCAGACAGTGATTTTTTAGTAAACAATGGAGACAGAATATGTCAGATTGCTTTTAGAAAATCGCCTGGTGTTATTTTCAAAGTTGTAGATGAACTTCCTGACAGTAAACGCGGAATAAACGGTTTTGGCTCAACAGGAATGAAATAAAAATAAGGGGATATGAAATGACAGATTTGAATAGTGTCGTAGTGGCAGGAAGAATAACAAGAGACTGCGAATCGGGCAATGGTAGTTTTTGTTATTTACAGAATGGAACGGCAGTTGCAAAAGTATCTATTGCCGTAAACAGGAGTAAAAAAAATGCAGACGGAACGTGGAGCGATGAAGCGAGTTTTTTTAATGTAACGATTTTTGGAAAACTTGCAGAATCAATACTTCCAAGATTACGAAAAGGAGTTTTAATAGGTGTTTCAGGTTCATTAAAACAGGACAGGTGGCAAAAAGACGGACAGAATTATTCACAGATTTCAATTGTTGCTGATTCCGTGCAGATTTTTACTCCAAAACCACAAAGTGCAGGCGGTGATTTTGTTCCTCAAAATATTCAGTCGCTTACAAATAATAACCAGCAGAATTATCAGCATCCGCAGAACAATTATCAGCAAAGACCGCAGGACAATTATCAGCAGAATGTTCCTCAGCAAAATATTCCAAAGCCGCCTATGCCGCAGGGGGAAATGTTTACTGAAGATTTGCCGTGGACGCAGGATAACGAAATCCCTTTTTGATAACTGAAATATTAAGAATTTTTGAAGGAAGTCTTTTATAAAATCCGTAAAATTTTTTTACGGATTAAATCTAAAAAAAAAGAAGGATTATTTATGGGAAAAAATGGGATTCCGTTAAAAAACGTACAAAAGGCATTTTCAAATGCAATAAAAAGGAGAGATGGAAGATGTATGGTTCGTGATTATGAAAGTTGTTATGGCAGCCTTGAATGTTCGCATTTTTTTACACAGGGTGCTAATCCAAGTCTGATGTTTTATCCGCCAAATGCTTATGCACAGTGCAGAAAACATCACTTTAATCATCATAACAAAAAAGATTTATTTTATTTTCAGTGGATAACATCGTTTCACAATGACGATTTTTGCAAAATGCAGAATTTATGCCACAGATATATCAGATATTCTGATGAATTGAAAAGGAAAATAATAAATCTATGTAATCAGGATAAACTTGGCGAACTTTCCAGACTTATAGAAAAGGAACTTTGCTATGATGTTTGATTATCTTGAATTACTGACAATAAGGCAGGCTTTGGGGTTTACACAGTCGCAGTCAGATATTCTTAATCTGGACTATCTTATAAAAAAAATTACAGAGGAAATGGAAAAAATAAAAGATGAAAATAAGGATAGTATTGCTGGGTGAAACACCGTCAAAGAAAAATTCAAGAATAAATACAAGAAGTGGAAAAAGTTTTCCAAGCAAAAGATATTCTGAATGGCACAAAAGAGCAAAAATACAGATTTTTAATTAGGTACTTCCTCAGAAAATAAATAAACCGTGCATTCTCAGTCTTAAATTTTATCACGGAGATTTAAGGCGGAGAGACAGCGACAATATGGTTTCAAGTATTTGTGATTTGCTTGTTGATTCAAAAATAATTGAAGATGATAACGGGCAGATTATTAGAAAAATAACAGTAGAAAATTTTTATAAAAAAAATAATTCGTGCTGTTTTATAGACATTATGGAGATTTGAGTAAATATGGACAGAATAATTTTATTTAATGACAGTTTTCAAAACTGGAAATCAAAAGAAATTCCAAAAGCACAGTTGATTTTAAGCGATTTACCGTACCAATTGGGAGATAAGATGTATGGTTCGAATCCTAGTTGGTATATTGGTGGCGACAATAAAAATGGAGAATCAAAACTTGCCCATAAAAATGCTTTTGATACAGATACAAAAGCAGGCTTTAGAATTGCAGAGTTTTTTCATTTTTGTTCCAATCTGTTAAAAAAAGAACCAAAAGAAGCAGGGTGCGCACCGTGTATGATTTTATTCTGTGCATTAGAACAGTTTGATGAATTAAAGCAGTATGCGAAAGAATATGGCTTTAAGAATTCAATTCCGTTGATTTTCAGAAAAAATTATTCAGCACAGGTGCTAAAAGCAAATATGAAACCTGTAGGAAATTATGAATGTGCGTTGATTTTCTATCGTGGAAAATTGCCAAAGTTTAATAACAACGGAAGAATGGTTTTTCAGTGTATGGATTGGCTTGAGGATAAAGGAAGAAATTATCCTAAAATTCATCCTACTCAGAAACCAGTTGCTTTGCTGGAGTATTTGATTTCACTGTTTACAGATGTTGATGATGTTGTCATCGATTGTTGTGTAGATAAAGATACGGAATTTTGGAATGGTGAAAAATGGGTAAAAATTTCAGAATATAAAAACGGTGATAAAGTTTTATGTTTTGATATGAATTCAAAACAAGCAAAATTAGAAAAGCCTGTTAGGTATTTGAAACAAAAATATGCTGATGATTTTATTCGGTATAAGGGATTAGGAATAGATTTAAAAGTTACACCCAATCATAGAATCGTAAATTATTCGACTACGGGCAAATTACGTTTTAATTATATGTATGACGTTATAAAAGATAATGCAGACAAAGTTTTAGGATTTAGAGGTAAAGTTCCATTAACTTTTGATGTAGTAGAAGATAACAACGAGTATAACGAATGGTTACTAAGGTTGATGGTTGCCACACAGGCAGACGGTTCAGTTTTAAAAAGTCGTAGAACTGACAAAATCTTATCAACCAATCATTATCGGTTAAGAGTTATAAAGGAAAGAAAAGCCGAAAGAATGAGAATGTTGTTGGAAAAAGCAGGTGTAAAGTGGAGAGAAACAAAAGAAAAAGACCATCGTTATGATAGTGAGAATCGAAAATATGAATATTTTAGTTCCCGTTATTATTCTCCGTATGGTTGTAAAATCTTTGATAAAAAGTTTTTAACAGCAAAAAGAAAATACCGAGAAATAATCCTTGATGAGTTAAAGTATTGGGACGGAAATATCGGAAAAAATAAAACTGTAAGATATTTTACATCTGTAAAAGAAAATGCTGATTTTGTTCAGTTGCTTGCTCATAGTTGTGGCATTTCCGCTAGAATTTCAGAAGATAAGAGAAGTGAAAATATAAATTATATGATTTCGTTTAATCAATTTGATAGGGCTGGGCTATCTACTGCTAAAAAATGGGGGGTAGATTATTCTAACAATCTAAAAACTGAAAAGTCAGAAGATGGGTATTGCTACTGTTTTGAAGTTTCAACAGGAGCATTTATTGTAAGGCGAAACGGAAAAATTCACATAACAGGAAATTGTGCAGGAAGCGGAAGCAGTTTAATAGCAGCCGCAAATCTTAGCAGAAGGGCTTATGGATTTGAAATAAAAAAAGAGTTTGTAAGCAGATTTTACAAAGAGTTTTTGCCGTTAGTTCAGACAGATATGTTTATTGAAAAAGAGCGGGAGTATAAGCGGTTAAAACAAAAAGAATTATTTGGAGCATAAGGATGAAAAAACAAAAAGCAGTCTTAAAGATTGAATCGTATTCAACTAAAGATGGAACTTTGGTTTTAAATGTCTTTGATTACAGTGTAAGGGCAGCAGTAAAAAATATTGTGGATTTGTGCGAAAACAAACACGGAAAATATATTCAGATTGAAATGTCTCCTCCTTACAGAAAAAGGAGTACAGGGGATAAAAGTCAGAATAATTTGATATGGAAACTTATAACAGCAATAGCACAGGAAACAGGAAACGACATTGAAGATGTAGAAAATGCAGTTAAGGAAAGAGCAATAAAAAGATGTTATCCCTATAGACAAAATAAAATCACAGGGACTATAAGACCTTCCAGTATGGCGGTAATAAATACTGTTGAGGCAGGATATCTGATAGATGAGTTATATCAGATTGGAGCAGAATTAGGAATAAATCTTGAGTAAGAGGGAAAATAAATGGCTGATAAAAGAATGTTCAGTAAGTCGATAGTGCTGTCAGATGAATTTCTTGATATGCCGGCAACGACAAGATGTCTTTATTTTACTTTAAGTATGCTTGCTGATGATGATGGTTTTGTAAACAATCCAAAATCAATAATGCGTCAGTCTATGGCAACGGAAGATGATATGAAAATCTTATTTTCAAAATATTTTTTGATACCGTTTGATTCTGGAATTGTAGCAATCCGACACTGGAGAATTAACAACTATCTGAGAAAAGACAGATACATACCTACAAAGTATGTAAATGAAAAATCGCATATTTTGATAGGCGAGGATGGTTCATACCAAAAAATCGAAGATGCTGAAAAGAAACCGTTAATTGATGAAAAAAATGCAGAAGTTGTTTCTGTAGAAAATAAGGTTGAAATAAAAGAAACGGATTCTGATAAAAAACTGAAAGAAAAGGAGAGTAAAGAGGTTGAGAAAAAAAATAAAAAACCGCTTGTAGAGAGAGTACCGCAGAATGATATTGAAATTGTAGAAAAAGAATATCTGATGAATTACAAAAAACTGCACGAGGCAGGAATTTTAAGGAGCAAAAGTCCAATAATAAACTGGAACGTAAGCAGAAAATTAACAAAAGAAAATATAAAAAAATATGGACTTGAAACTGTCTTAAATGCGGTGAAGAAAAGTGCAGAAAATAAATTTTGCATTCAGAAAGGATATTCATTAACAACGATAATGTCCTCTGGTGTACTTTCAGAACTTATTAACGGATGTTTAGACCCGCCAAAGAAAAAAGTTGACTTGTCAGAAAAATATGATATGAGCGATTTGATTTTTTAGGAGGGCTTAAATGTTTTCAATAATCGACAATGCAGGAAATGTTAAAAAGAAAAAGTTTTTTGAAATGCAAAAAGAAGAGGAGCGGATTTTTCATTGTGATATACACGGTGATTATAAGTCTTTGTGCCTTATTTTTTCAGATGGACAGATTGCAGGTGCTATGTGTCCTGAATGTGAAAAAATAGAGAATGCAAAAGAAGAAGAATTAAGGCTTGAAAAAGAAAAGAAGATTAACGAAGAAAAATATCGTTTTCAGAATATTGAGCCTGAATTTTTTGAAAAGACTTTTGATGATTTTGCAGTAAAAACTGAAAGCCAGAAAAAAGCACTGGAGGCGGTAAAAAAACTTGTAAAAGAAAAAACAGGAAAGGTGGTTCTTGTCGGTTCAAATGGTGTAGGTAAAACAATGCTTGCAAGCATAGCGGCAAAAGAGTTGAACGGAAAAATCTATTCAATGTATGAAATTTCCACAATGATTCGCCAGTCCTATACAGTGAGGGCAGAAAAAAGTGAACTTGAAATTGTAAAGGAACTTGCAGAAATTCCATTTCTTGCGATTGATGAATTAGGACGTACTAAAGGAGGTGAGGCAGAGCAAAACTGGCTGTCCTATATTCTTGATAAAAGACATACAAGAAAATTGCCGTTTATGCTTATGAGTAACGGACATTTCAAAAAATACTGTAAAAACGGAGGTTGTCCAAAGTGTTTTGAAAACTTTATGGACAATGACATATTGAGCAGATTGCATCAGGATACTTCAGTTG
>CAVCIJ010000071.1:0-2355 GCA_963601995.1 bacterium
TTAAATCTTTGTCAACGCGCTGAAAAATTTTGTACTGAAGATTTTCTTTTGGTTTACCAGGTTTTTCGATTATAAGAGAAACAGTTGCTGAATAATCTCCGTGATAAGCTAAAATGCTGTCGGAATTTTCAAGAATTTCATACGCTGATTCTGCGTCTTTTTGCAAAACAGAATTTGCTTCTTGAGCCATAGCAAAGGCTGAAAGTTGAATAAAAAGAGTAACAAAAAAAATTTTTTGTAAATTGATTTTCATATTTTCCTCTTTTAGGCACATTCGCAATGAAATGAGAATGTGCAGTAGATGAAAAAGTTTGCAACGCAAACTTTCAGAAAAAAAAGATCTCGCCATTTTAGCGGATTTTTTTTAATCTAGTATAAAAATTTTATTTTACAGTACGCAATGCTTCTGCCGGACTTAAGCGTGCTGCCTTTTTTGCTGAACCATGAACTGCGGTCAGCGTAAGAAGCACAAGCAAAACGTACTGTAATAAAACAGTAAAAGGCGAAAGTTTAAAACTAAAATGTCCCTTGTACAAAAAGAACGAAATTGTTTCATTAGGAATTGGAACAAGATGAACTATAAACATTGCAATCACTGCAAGAATAAATCCGCAGAGTGCTCCAAAAAGGCAAAGTACAACCGCTTCCAAAGTAAAAGTTTTTCCAGTATCGCGGCCGCTCATTCCCAAAGCACGCATTGTTCCAATTTCACGGATTCTTTCGTAAAGAACAAGTCTGTAAGTGTTTGAAACACCAATCATAACAATCAGCAGAATTACAAGAAGAATTACCGTTGTAATAATGTGCACAACAGAAAGCACGGTTTTTATAGCAGGAATTTCGTAGTACAAAGTTGAAACTCCGTATTTTACGCCGCTCCACTGCTCGTCTTCGGAAGTAAACTGTTTTTCAATTCCTCTGCCAATATTGCCTGGATTTGTTTTTGCTGCCTGCACTATGCTGGAAACATTTTTTCCGTCACTGCGGATTTTTTCTTCAATCTGTTTTGCAACCTTAGCCTGATTATTTTTGTTTTTAAGAAAAATTGAAAATGTTGAATATCCGCCTTCTGGAATTCCTACAAGAGAATTTACGCTTTCTATGTTTGCATAAGACATCATTGCATTTACAAAACTGTTCGATTTAATAATCGCCGCAATCTTAAAATCCTCAACATTATTCTGTCCGTAAAGCGTAATCGCCGTAAGAGTAACCACATCACCAACTTCAAGATTCATTGAATTTGCAGTTTTTTCGCTGATTACAAGTGCCTTTGGATCACTAAAATTTTCCCTGCTTCCCGAAATAATGCTGAAACTTTCTGCAAGATACGAATCAGATAAATCGTATCCGTAAACCTGAATCATTGATTTTTTTCCTTCAAAAATCATCTGACCAGTTGCAGTTGAATAACGCGAATAATATTTACAGTCAATGTTCAAAGTATTTACGGTGTCGAGAATGTAATCTTTGTCGCGGATAATTCCAAGCAATGTTGATTTTTTATTATTTTCAGAAGGAGGAATTTTTTCATAGCCCTGAATTAAAACAGAACCGCCTGTAAGCTGCGTAATCTGCTCTTCAAGATTTTCCACCATTCCGCTCGTAAGTCCGTCAATAACTGTAACAACAAAAAAGCCAAATGCAATTGCAACTGCAAGAATAAGATTGCGCCTTTTTTGCCTGGTTAAATTTCTAAGTGTAAGATTAAAAATTTTATTCATCATTCACTTCCTTTTGAAAGCGCCTTTAGCGGAGTGATTTTTAATGCCGAAGAAACAGGATAAATGTTGCTTAGAATTCCACCGGCAACTGCAATCAGCAAAGTTAAAATTATAATTTTTGGAGTAGGACTAAAATGAAGCAGCCCGCCGCCCAAAATCATTTTTGCAATTTCGTTGCTAACAGTAAAATTGCAGGCATTAAAAATTGCTGAAATAATCAAAGCAAGCACAATTCCAATCAGCGAAGAAAAAAATGTTAGTGAAAAAGATTCTGTAAAAAAGAGAATATTTATAAATTTCTTTTCGGCACCAATCGCCCTCATTGTTCCAATTTCAGAAGTCCGCTCAATTACAGAAAGCGTCATTGTGTTCATAATGATTATAAAAACAACAATCGCAAGAATCACAATCAGAATGTTAAAAATTACGCCGATTCCTTCAACCGTTCCAGAATAAGAATACGCCGCCTTTTTCCAGTCCATTATCTGCACATTGTTAATCCCGTTTTCCTTAAGAATCTGATTAAACTGAGAAATTACTTTTTTTGCTTCGGACGGATGCTCAAGTTTTGCAAGAATAAAATGCCACGAACCGCTGTCTGTGCTGTTAAGCTGGTCGCGCAAACTTATGT
>CAVCIJ010000072.1:0-2011 GCA_963601995.1 bacterium
TTGCACTCCTTTATTCTGTGCTCTGTTTTAATTCATCAATTGACTTTGCAATATTTATATTTTCGTCAAGAAATCGTTTTACGTCGAATTCTATTTTTTCAAGATGCTGCGTAATCTGCAGGAAAAGTTCTGTCTGCGATTCTAAACTTTGTTTTGTAAGTTCTGACATTTTTTTTGTTTCACAAACCGAATTATTGATTGAAGAAAAATTTTCAGAAAGATTTTTAGAAATGTTGTTTCCATCATTTATCAGGCTCATACAGTGGTTGCTTGTTGCAGTTAATTTTTTTGCTTCGTCAAGAATTTTCTGCATTTGCCGCCGGATTTGGCTTGTAAGCAAAGTTGTTCTGTCAGCAAGAGAGCGAATGCTGACTGCAATTTTGTTAAATTTTTCAGAATCCTTTGTTATTCTGTTTGTTTCAAGTTCTGCATTAAAAGCAATTATTTTTGACTGGCTGGCAATGTTTGCTATAAGGTCTGCAATTTCCCATATGCCGGAAATTTTTTCAGAAAGAGACGTTATTTCGCTGATTGCAGTTTTGTTTGCTTTTGTAATTTCTTCCATTGTGTGAAGGGATTTTTCAATTTCAGAAAAACTCCAGTTTATATTTTCAACCATTTTTGACGCAAGAAGACTGATATCGTCAATTCTTTTTTCGCATGATTCGGGTTCGTTTTTTAAACTTTGCATTTTTTCAAAATAAGGTAAAATTTCATTTTTTAAATTTTCAGCGTAGCTTGTTGATTCTTCCGTGCTTTTTAAAAGCGAAGATAAATTTTCGTTTATGGCTTTTTTTGTTGACTTATTTTTTTGAGTGTAATTATTAAAAACGTAAGTTGCCTTATCTAAAAGATACATTGTGTAAGAAAATTCGCGGTATTTGTTTACAGGAAGATTAAGTGGCTTTACTTCGCCTGATTTTTCTTTTATTTCTTCAAGCATTTTTTGAAGTTTTTTGTTGTATCTGATTGTTGTACCAAAATAAATGAATGCAAGTGAAGTTATTAAAAGTGTATGTAAAACTGCCACAAAACTTACCCTAAAAATACATATTGATTTTGTAGGAATTGCTTTTATAAAAATATTTTTTTGCTCAAGTTCGCTTAAGGTTCTGCATGCAATCATTCCATTTGCATGTATAATCGTCGGTTTCCAGCTTAAATTTGCTGTCATTATAAAAAGTATAAGTCCAATAATTGTTGGAATGACAATGTACATTATAAATGAAAAAATATTATAGATTTTGTAGTTAAGACTTGAATCATTTACGCTTACTCCGCTTTTTACTATTTCTGAGGCAAGAGAGGCGCAGTCTTTATTTGTAATGTCAAGAATCATCATTCCGTAAAGATATGAAAGTTCAAAAATAAAAACAAAAAATGCTGCAGTTATTTTGCGGTCAATATTTAAAGAATTAACTAAATATAAAATCATAAGTACCGCACAGATTAAAAAGCATATGAATGTTTCAAAGCCTTTTTTCAGCGGATAAGACTGAATTTTCCGCAGGAGATTTGTGTTGTCCGAAACGCTCATTTTGTGAAGTTTCCAGTAAACTAAATGAGATGAAAGATTTTTTGTAATCAGAATGTGGCACACAAGTTCGAGTGAGGAAACTCCAACCGCTATAAAACTTATTGGATAAAGAATTGCTTTAAAAGTTTCTTTTGCAGGAAGCATAATAAAAAGTGCCGACAGAAAGTAAACTGTCAGTGCTGCAAAAAAACTCAGCGGAAAGCATTTTAAAAAAGTGTAGCTTGAAAAATGATAAAATATTCTTTCAGAATCAGTTTTTTGTTTTTTTAGAAAATTTGCTTTCATAGACTTTCTTCCTCTCTTGATTCAAATTCTTTAAAAAAACTGTTGATTTGATTTGCACCGAGCAAAATATTTTTAAAAAAACTGCTGAAAAAATTTAAGTTGCGGCCAAAAAACGTAAGCTTTTTTGATATTTCCAAAAAATCTGAAGTCTGATTTTTAATATTTTGTGAAATATAATCTGTGCAGTCC
>CAVCIJ010000073.1:0-2772 GCA_963601995.1 bacterium
ATATGTGTCCGAGGAATCTTTTTTCGGATTAACGAGTTCTGAGTTTCCCATTAAAATTCTTTTCTGACTGTTTTGTGCAAAAAGATTTTCGCTGAAAAAGCAAAGTGCAAAAACTGCCGCGAATAAGGCTGTCTTTTTTTTGTTGAAATTTATAGACATAAGATTCTCCTGTTAATTATAAATCTATTTATACATTGGATTTTGTGTTGTGTAGCCGTGCCTTTTTAGTGCAGCATCATAGCGTTTTATAATTTCATAGTCCATATTTGAAAAAGTTTCAGAATCCTCTTTTGAAGTGATTTTCGTTTTATGATATTTATAGTCGCAGTTTACAAGATTTTTATTTTTTCCCGAAACTTTATAAGTCTGACTTTCTGAAATAATTCTTTTTGTTCTGTCAGTGTATTTAAAATTATATAAAATTTCTGAGCCGGATTTTGTAATGTCAACTTCGAGTTTTTCGCCCTTGTAAAAAGAAGAATCGTCGTCGCTTGTAAAAACAAATGATTCTTCTTTTTTGCTTGAATCGATAAAACTTTCTTCAACAGAATTTACAATTTCTGTCTGTACATTTTTATCCGAATTTGAAGTTAAACTTACAAGGTTTTGAGAAGACTCTGAACTTAAAGAAGATGATTCGTCCTTGTCTGAAGATGAAATTTTACTTTGAGAAGAAGACAGTTTTGCAGAAGACTCGTCTGCAATTGAAGATGAGTCTTCTGTTTCTACAGATTCTTCGTCTTCTGAATATCCCAAAGACTTTAAAAGACTGTTTTGTAAGTCTTTCATATTTCCTGCTGCTGTTTTTATAGTTCCTTTCAGATTGCTTTGCCTTATTTCGTCTGATGATTTTAGTCCTTTTAAAACTGCAGAAATGTCTTCGTTGTTTGTATAATATTTTTCGATTGCGTTAGAAACAAGATTTGATTTTTCCCACGGACTGCCTTTAATTGAGTTAAGAACTTCGCTTTTTGAGTAACCCTCGGCTTTTGCAAGAACCACAAGTTCTTCTGCACTTATGTCAGTTTTGTAGCCTTCTGAACTTGCTGCTTCTTTAAAGTTTGACGGAAGATTTCGGATGTTTGAGTAATATTTTTTTATTGCAGATTCAATATTTTTTGACTTTGCCCAGGAAGTTCCCTTTATTTTTTGTCGGACTTCACTTTCTGAATAGCCTTCTTTTACAGCCATTTTTATAAGTTCATCTGCAGTAAGATTTGTATTGTAGCCAATTTCTGTGGCACCAATCGCGAAAGTTGTTGGTTTTAGTTCCTTTATGAGACTGCACGAAGTAATAAAAAATGCTGCCAGAATAGAAAAAAGGCAGGCAGAAAATTTCTTAGTCCACATAAGTTTTTTATCTCCTAATAAATATTATAGCATGTATGCGTCGTCTTTAAATGCTTTTGCTTAGATTTTCTTTTTTTGACTAAAAAACTGCGATTTAGCACTTTTTTTAGAAATGCCTGTAATTCTTACTCCCAGCCGAATGTTGCCGGAGGCTTGTTTGTAGCGTCAAAATACAGTGTATCTACAAAATCAAGTTCTGCAATCTGCTGAATGATTTTTCCAAGCAAATCTTTTGGTAAATAAGCAAAACGTGCTGTCATTACGTCTTCTGAGCAAACCGGGCGCAAAACAAATGCTGCATGATCCTTTTTTGAAGCATAAGGCAAATCGATTGTCAGGTGCTGGAAAATTTTATTGTAATAGCCGCCCTTATGAAGTTCTGTTAAAACAATGTTGTCAACTTCGCGAAGCTGATCCAGTCTAAAACGATCGCAGTATCCTTCCAGGAGCTTAAAATCTTCATTTTTGATTTTTGGATTCTGATAAAGTTTTATTACGGTTCTGTTTATGTACTTTGCAGAATTTGTGATTGTAGAAGAACATTCTTCAAGCTTTTCTCTTTTGCCGGGAAAATGTCTGATTCCCAGCTCTGCGGCTTTTTCTCCGGCCGGCCATTCTTTTTCTTTTGCAGGTCCAAAGTCTAAAAGAGCCGGAAATCTGTAAGTTCTAAAATCGCCCTGAACTCCAACTGAACGTACAGGAAGAATATCGCGCCTGAGACCTGCTGTGCAGTTTGGACAGAACATATTGAGTTCAGTTTTGTTAAGTTCTTCTTTTGCGGCAAGAAATTCTTCGTCATCTTTTTTTGTCCATGATTTTCCATCATTGCAAAGAACATTTATAGAAAGTCCCGGACCAGGAAAAGGATGGCGCATAACGAGTTCATCAGGAAGTCCAAGTTTTTTGCCGATTGCCCGCACTTCGTCCTTGTACAAATCTTTTACAGGCTCAAGAATCATTCCTTTAGCAATTAGTTCTTGAATGCCTTTTACTCTGTTATGATGAGTTTTTATTGTTTTTGAATTTTTTGTTCCGCCGCTTTCAATAATGTCCGGATACAGTGTTCCCTGAGCAAGCATCCATTTTTCTTCGTTAAGCTTTTGTTTTTCTACAACTTCATCGCGCACTGTAATAAAATTTTCTCCAACAGCCATGCGTTTTTTCTGCGGATCTGTAAGTCCTGAAACAGCTTTTAAAAAACTTTCTGAAGCATCTTCTGCAATAAAATTTTTAAAGCCGAATTTTCTGTAAGCTTCAGAAACCTGCTGCGATTCATTTTTTCTCATAAATCCGTTGTCAATGTGAAGACCTAAAACACGCTCCTGACCTAAAGCTTTGTTCAAAAGTGCAAAAGTGATTGTAGAATCAACACCACCGCTTAAAAACAAAAGTACATTTTTATCTTTTGCTTCAGTTTTTATG
>CAVCIJ010000074.1:0-3850 GCA_963601995.1 bacterium
AATTCATACATGAATGAATTTCAAAAAGTCTACAGATTTTTAAAAGAAGACGAAGAATCCGCAGCGGCATTTTTATTTTCCGGCACAAATAATCTTCCAGAAAATTTAGAGGCGAAAACCGCAAAACAAAAAACACTAGCAAACCGCGAAGATTTTGCAGAAAGTTCACCATTGGAATTTTACTTTGAAGAAGAATTTTCAAAAGTCTACGGCGAAGAAGCCCTTAAATTCTTAAACAAAGAATATTCGATTGCTGATGAAAACGGAAACACATTTTTTCTTGACTACTTAGTTCACACAGAAAACGGAGACATCGCAGTTGAAGAAAACGGAATAAATTATCACCATCCGCAGATTATCGGACCGCAAAAATACCGCAAACAGCTTGCAAAACAAAACGAATGCACAAAATGGGGAATCAAACTTTACAGATTTTCAACAGAAGACTGTAAATTTGAAGAAAAAATTCAGGATGACATCAAAAGATTTTTCGGGTCGAACACAAAAAAATTCAGGCAAAACGGAATTCTTGCAAACCGAGCGATAAAACTTTATGAACATCAAAAAGTAACGCTCAAAGACATTCAAGATTCAAGGAAAAATGGAACAAAAGCGTTTTTAATCGTTCTTCCGACCGCCGCTGGAAAATCAAAAATCATTGAAGAGGACATAAAACAGTTTTCAAGCCAGAAAGAAAATTTCAGGGCGTTAATTCTTGCTCCAAACAAAGACATAATCGAAGACTGGAAAAAGCGCATAGCCCAAAATCTTCTGCATCTCGTGCAAAAAATCGACATAAAAACATATTCATTTCTTGCCAGAAACTATAGAACTTTTTCCCCAGAAGAATATTCATACATAGTCGCAGACGAAGCCCATCATGCAGTCGCGCCTACCTACAAACGTGTAGTCCAATATTTTTCGCCAGAATTTTTAATTGGTCTTACCGCAACCGATCAGCGTCCAGACAAAAAGAAACTTGAAACAATTTTTGGCTCTTACAAAACAAACCTTTCGCTTTCCGATGCAATGAAAAAAGGAATTATTGCGCAGGCGAATGTCTACAGAATCGAAACAAACATCGATTTAAGCAAAATCTGCTTTAACGGAAAAGACTATGTAAACGCAGACCTAGAAAAATCAATCCGCGTAACTTCCAGAAATGAGCTGATTGCAGATGTCCTAAAAAAATATTTTTCAGAAAGCAATTTTCAGACCGAACAGGGACTTGTTTTCTGCGTAAACACAAGCCACTCAAAAGAAATGGCAAAAATCTTAAACTCCTACGGAATTTCTGCCGCCTCATACACAAGCCAGGACAGCGACGCTCAAAAAACAATGAAAGATTTTTCAAACAAAAAAATCAGATTTTTATGCACCTGCAATATGATTAGCGAAGGCTGGGATTATCCGTCCTTAAAAATAATTGTGATGGCACGTCCTACTCTTTCTAAAGTAATGTACTTACAGCAGATTGGTCGTGGCTTACGAAAAACTTCCACAAAAGAAAACGTTTTTATAATCGATGTTGTTGATGAATACGGAGCAATGGTTCACGCCTGCTCAATGCATTCAATTTTTGCAAATCCTTTTTACGTTCCCTTCGGGCTTATAACAAAAACAGACTACAGACAAGGCGAAATGGTTACAGTCGAAGGTCTTTCAGAGCAAATTGAACGTATTGTAAAAGTTGACATTGACGATTTTTCCACAAAATACAAAGATTTTCTTAGCGTAGAACAGCTTGCAAGAGATTTTTTTGTAAGCACAGGAACAGTCAATTCCTGGATAAAAAAAGGAGAAATCACTCCAGACGCTGCATTTGATTTTGGAACAAAGAAAATTTATATGTTCAGCCCGGAAAATGCAAAAAACATCAAAATTGAAAAAAACATTTCAAATCACGATGAAACGACAATCCACAAAGATTTTTTTGATTTTTTAGATGAGGGCGATTACACATTTTCTTACAAAATGCCTTTTTTACTTTCGCTTTTAAAAAATTCAAATGAAATTGGCGAAGCAAAAATTGACAGTGTCCTGAACGACTACGTTTCATTTTATCAGAACAGAATTTTGCGTGATTTTCCTGTTGATAAAAAAAATTGCCCTTACACTAAAAATTATCTTTCTGACACAAAATCAATAAAAGAAAATATGCTCAAAAATCCTTTTGAAAAATTTGAACGAAAACGTTTCATGTACATTTCAAAAGATTTAGGAATTATGGCTTTTAATTCAGTCCTTTGGGATTCGTTTTCTAAAAATGATTTTGAAAAAATAAAAATGCAGATGCTGGAAGATTTAAGGAATTATTATAAAAATCTTGGCGGAATATTTGAAAATGATAATCTTATTGCATTTGCAAAAGGAGAGATTTATTCTTATCAGGCAAAAAAATCAGAGCCGCTTCTTAAAGTCGCAGAAAATTCAAAATATTTTCCGGAGAAAAAATGAGCAAAAACGAAAACTATACTCAAAAAACGCTTGAATATTATGACACAAACAGCGAAATCTTTATAAGCGGAACTTTAAACGTGGATTTTTCAAAAACACAAGACATATTTCTTTCATATTTGCCGGCTGGAGCAGAAATTTTGGATTTTGGTTGCGGTTCCGGGCGCGACTCAAAATATTTTCTTTCAAAAGGATTTAAAGTTGACGCAATCGACGGGTCAAAAAAAATGTGCGGATACGCAAGTTCACTTTGCAATATAAAAGTTCAAAATATTGATTTTCTTGATTTTCTCCCTTCGAAAACTTACGACGGAATCTGGGCCTGCTCTTCAATCCTTCACTTGAACACCGAAGACCTTATAAAAGTGACAAAAAAAATTTCAGCTTCGCTAAAATCAGGCGGATTTTTTTACAGTTCATTTAAATACAGCAATTTTGAAGGATTTCGCAACAAAAGATTTTTTAACGATATGACAGAAGAAAAATTTTCTTCAATTATAAAAAATCTTCCAGAGCTAAAAATTACCAGACAGTGGATTAGCCAGGATGCCAGACCAAACCGTAAAAACGAAAAATGGCTTAATGTTATCTGCAAAAAATAAAACTTAAAAATGCAAAGCGAACACATAATTCATCCTTTTGAGCCATTTTTCCGTTCTGATTCTGCAATTTTGATTGTAGGAAGTCTGCCTTCCGTAAAATCGCGGGAAAACGGTTTTTATTACGGACATCCGCAAAACCGCTTCTGGAAAATGCTCGCAAAAATTTTTGGAGAAACAGCACCAACTTTAATAGAAGAAAAAAAGCAGTTTTTAGAAAATCATAAGATTGCTGTGTACGATTCAATAAAAGAATGCTCGATAACAGGCTCAGCCGACAGTTCAATCCGTGATGTTATTCCTGCAAACATAGAAAAAATCGTTTCTGAAAGCAAAATCACAAAAATCCTAGCCAACGGAAAAACCGCCGCAAAATATTTTCAAAAATATCAGAGCCAAAAACTCTGCCGGATTCTGAAAATTCTTCCTTCCACAAGCCCCGCTAACGCGTCTTTTTCTTTAGAAAGGTTAGCAGAAATCTGGGGGAAGGGAATTTTTGTGAAAATATTGTCATCGTGTTTCTGTGTCACCTAGTCACGATTGCAGGGGCGCATGCAGCTCTTTTCGCAGCAATAAAGCGTTAGCATAACCTTGAAAAGCGAGTTTTTCGCTAAAACAAATGTGCTGGTTGAGCTCGTCGAAATCGCACGGCATCCGCTCGCGACAAGATATTCATTTGCTTTGCAGCTTATCACACCACTTCAAATTCATAACAAAATATTGTAAGCTTAAAAAATCTAGAAGACGCATGTCTTCATATCTTAATTTTTTGGGAGATTTATATGCCCGACGGG
>CAVCIJ010000075.1:0-2083 GCA_963601995.1 bacterium
TCTAAAAGTTAGTTTTCTTCAGATTCTTTAAACGGTCGATACTTTGTTCCTGTCCACGCCATTCCAAGATGCTGAGAAAATTCCAGAGTATTCAAACGAACTCCGTGAACAATAACCGAAAGCAAGTTCAAAATATTGTTCAGTCCATGTCCAAAAACCACAAGAACAATTCCAAAAACAAAGAATGCAAGTTTTCCAAACATCGGTCCAGCCATTGTATTAACCGTGCTGCTTATTGCGGCACCAGCTAAGGCAACAGCCCAAAGTCTGATGTATGAAACAATATCCGAAAATACGTTAACTACACCAAGAAGAACCGAAATTATGTTTTTGCAACTTTCAAGAACTGATTTTCCAACACTTCCTTCATAATTTGAAAATACGAAATTCAATTCAAATCCAATTCCAAGAACGCCAAGTGCAAGAAACTGCAACGGCAGAACGCCAAACAAATATACTGTCTGTTCAGTAACAGAAAGAAGCGGATATTTTGTTCCGTCAACAACAAGACTCATTACAACATAGAACATTCCAAAAAGTTCAAGTAAGGCACCCAAATCACCTAAACACTTTGCTGATTTTATGTCTTTTATGAAACATTTTATGTGAGCAATGCTCAGTTGAACAAGAGCTAGTATAAAACAGAAAGTTTTCTGATTTGTATTTGCAATATCTTCTCCAACCTTAGCTGTTGAAATCGGTGCAAAAGAAATATCAACCATCCATTTAGGAAGCTTTTCTGCTTCAATTCCAAACCACGAACACGTAAGAATGCCATAGGCAGTTGCACATAGACCAAGAATCATCATTAAGCCAAAAACAGGCTGCACTTTTTTCTTAGAAAACGCATTTTTAAAAATGAAGAACAAAGCAAGAATTGTAATAATTGCTCCGTAACCTGCATCTGCAAAAATCATTCCAAAGAATATACTGAAAAACAAAAGGAACCAGCCAGAAATATCAAATTCATTGTATCCTGGAGTTACGTCCAAAAAATCCATAAGCGGATAAATAAGACTTACAAACTTATTGTTCTTAAGTTTTGTTGGAACTGCAAGATCTTCTTCATCAGCATCGTCTGCTGTAAAGCCCCACTGATTCTGAACGCAGAAATTCTTAAATGATTCATATGAATCGAGCGGAACATAACCCGAAATCCAGGCCAGCTTTACAGAATTGTCGTTTTCAAGACTTTCTTCATGCTCCATTCCACTGTAAACATTTTCAAATTCAATATCAGACAGAAGCAATTTTTTATATTTTTTTATTGCGTCAAGATATTTTTTGCTGCGTAGAATTTCTGCATCAATTTTTGCAATTTCCTTTTTGTAAGATTCAATTTCTTTATTGAGCGTTAAAGTCGACTTATTAGGAAGAGGAACTGAATATGCGTCTGCAGGAAAATCTGACGGACGCTCAGTAAGTTCAGTCTCGCTCACAAGAAGAAATCTCGCAGTTTTATTCAAAGTATTTACAAGAATTGTTTTTGAGTCATTGCCAATCAATGAATACTTATCAAACGGAATTTCGTATAAGTACACAAAAATACCCTTATCCGCTAAAAACTGCAAATCTTCAAGTGAAACATTTCCCCATTTTTCAAAGCGCGAAAGTTCCTGAATATTCTGACTGATTGAATCAAAAAGCGATTTCTTTTTATCAGAAAATTCAACAATTTGCTTTGTCCTAACGAGAGACTCTTCATTTGAAAGCGAAACTTGCTTAAATTCTTCTTTTTTAGAAGTTTTTATTTCGCTCAAAATCGAAATTGCTTTGTCGCAGTCAGCATAAGTTTCTTTAAATGCAGCAAGTTTCGCTCCCTGTCCCTCGATTGCCTCAAGGTGAACAAGTCCCATCTTCCTTAGAGATTTTAAAGATTCTCTTCGCTCTGAATCCAGCACAACAAGGGAAACTTTTTTCATCTTAACGATTGCCATTATTTGCCTCCCTTTTTAGCTTTAGCACCTGCTGATTTTTTTGCAGTTCCATTAAGTTTTTCATCTTTATTTTCTTCAGAAGATGTTGCAACAATCTGAAGTTTTTTCTTTGAAATTTTTGAGCGTACAACGGCACTAACCTGTTC
>CAVCIJ010000076.1:0-2689 GCA_963601995.1 bacterium
GTCAAGGGCTGTGTCAAAGTTTTCCTGCCGGAATTTTAAAGTTGCAAGAATATAGTTTGCAAGAACAGAATCTTCTTTGTAGAGCAACGCTTCGTTAAGTGCATTTTGAGCGTCTTCGTAATAATCAGTTTTTGAACTTTGCGTAAATAGAACAAGAGAAGGAAGAACAAGTGTTAAAAAATCAGAATTTCCTGTGCTATAGTCATAAATTCCTCTTTCTGCACTTTCAATTGCTCCAGTGTAGGAATTTTGATTTTCGCATTGAGGAACCTGCCAGTTTGCTGTTTCTGAAGACCATACAATCTGCATGATTTTTGAGGCTGTAAACAAAAGTACTTTTTCATTTTCCTTGTATTCTTCTGCCGCTGAATTGTGCAAAAGAGAAACTGCCTGCCGTAAACTCGAAGGAGAGCCGTCTTCTACAAGTTCCAGAATATTTTTGTTAATTCCAGAAAAATACGACTTTGAATTCCGTCTTGAATTTCCAAGCGAAATAATTTCTCCTTCTTCACCTGAAGAATTTTTTGGAGTACTGGCACATGAGAAAAACAAAAATGGAGCCGCAATTAGGGCAAAAAAAATTCTGCCCTGTTTTTTATGCATTACAGATTGTCTCCGTCAAAATCTACATACTGATTGAGTTTTTCCTGATTTATTCCTGACTTAAGCATAATGAATGTGGCTATGAGCACAATTCCCATAAAAATAAGGACAAGCGGCCACCATGTTTTTATAAAGTTAGTGAAAGAAATTGGAATGATTTTCATTGAAAAAAGCAGAAAAATAATTCCTAAACCAACAAAAAGAATTGCCGGAAAAAGATAGTTTGACTTAAGTTTTTTGAATTTAGCAATTTGATACGGAATAAGTGAAAGTCCCGTATTGATTATAACAAATGGCCATATCTGGTTGAATGAAAGTTCAAAAAAAGGAGATTCTGCAAAAAAAGATAAAATTCCGTTAAAAATAAAAAATGTTCCTGCAAAAATCAGGCTTGGAATTTTTAAAAATCCGAAACAGATAAAAAGACAAATCTCTCCAATCGCCAGATTTATTACGCAAGGTAGAATTTTAATTTCCCTGTTAACAAAAAAATTCTCTAAGAAAATTGCCACTCCTGAAACTAAAAGAACAAGTCCTGCAAGTAGAACGCAGTTTGCCAGCACAGTTTTTTTTGTCTGTGGAATTTTTATATTCCATTTATTTTCTTTTTTATTCTGATTTTTGTTAGATTCGTCAAATTTATCTTCCATAGTTATGCCTCGAATTTATCAATATTAAAATTAAAACTCACTTCAATTGTAACAGTATAATTTATAATAAGATTATTGTCTTGCCAATAACACGCGGCTTTTGTAAAATCACACTATGCCTGGCATAAAAAAAATTATTATTTCAATATCAGCATTTTTTATTTTTGTCATAACGCCTCTGAATGCAAAAAATTTGTCTTTGAATCACCTTGGGAATAACCGGAACTATAAAGATAATCAGCAGCAGCTGAAAATTTTGCTGCAAAAAGAAAATTTAACTAAGGAAACAAAATACGCGATTGTAAATCGGATTGCAAACAATATGCTTTCCATAAAGGACTATAATTCTCTTATTCTGTTTTTGAGTGACTGGGTTGAAAAACATCCAGATGATACTTACAACGCATACTGGCTTTTAATGGTTGCCTACGCTTACCTTGAAAACGATGGAGAACCTATTGCTGAATATTATTTTGAGCGGATTATAAATAATTATGAAGATTTGATGGTTCAGGGTCAGTCAGTTCATTTTCTTTGTCTTCAGCATCTGATTCAAATCAATACAAACTCAGCAAATAGAATTTCTTATTTTAATCAGCTTATAAACCGATTTCCAAACAAAATAAGCACTACGGAACTGTATTACAGGCTTGCTGTGGAATACGAAAACGAAGCTGAATGGACTCTTGCAATTACGGCTTATACTCAGTTTCTTGAACAGGATGATGCAAGTACGATTCAGATTGCAGGTCATCCAAATGCCTATCACTATGCAAGACAGCTTATAAATTTTAATAATTCTCCAAAAGACTGGACATTTGAAAGTCTGGATTCGCTTGTGAGCGCTGTAAAACGGGCAATTTCGTCGTATAACTATCGCGCCCTTGACCGCTATAAATCCAAAGTGAATTTTTTTGCAATGTCGTGGCATCAGGAAGAAACTGATTCTAATGCGCAGGAAAGTTTTTCCATGCATTCATTTATGCTTGGAAACCGAGTACGCTACAGTGCTGAACTTGATCCATCTTCTTCGCCAACAGAAGCTTATTTAAAAACATGGGGCTGGTCTACTTATGTAAACACTTGGTATCTTTATTTCCGCAAAGTGAATTTTCCAGCCGATTCTGAAATTCATGGAAGATGGGAATGGGCAGGAATTTACTTTGGTGAAAAACTCTAAAAAAATTCTTTTTTTGTTTACAGTTTTTTTCTTTTCCCTGATAAAACTTTCTGCTGATTCTTTAGAAAATTCTTCTTCCTCTCAAAAATCCTCCAGTTTAAGTCAGACTGAATTTTATACAATTGCTGAACCAAAAAGAAAATCTGTTGGAATTTCAGGATTGAATAAAAATCAGACTGTAAAATTCCGTAAAAATTATCTTTCTGATTCAAATCAGGTTTGGCTTAGTCAGGTTCTTTATGATTCGATTCCGTAC
>CAVCIJ010000077.1:0-4442 GCA_963601995.1 bacterium
TGTAACTACCAGAATTCTCAGTAACCAAAAAATTTCGCGTGTTAACCGCCAGAACCCCGTGTTACCACACGCACGCCGCGCACCCCGCAGGAGGATAATATTTTGAACGCTTACAAAAAAATTGCCCGTTTTACTTTGATTTTTGCTTTTAGCATTTGCTTTTTTTCGTGCCAGAGTTCGACTTCTCAGGCGGTAGAAAAAGTTTGTTTCAGTCCAAGCGGTGGCTATGTAAGTTCAGCTCAAGAAATAAATCTTTCGTGCAGCACTTCGGGTGCTCAAATTTACTATTCATCAAAAAAACTTTATTCACTCAACTATCAAAAAAACGGAATAAATTCTTCGTCATTTACACTTTCATCTTTATTTTCAGACTTAAGCGAAAGCGAATCTTTTACAGTTTATGCAATTGCCGTAAGCAGCAGCGGCGAATATTTTTCTGCAAGTTCGAGCGCAGTTTTTTATTTAGACAGTTCATCTGGCGAAAACGGCGCACTTTATTTTGGCAATCCGTCAAATGCAGTTTGTGATTCATCGCAAAAAGAAAATTATCTTATAAACCGCAGCACTTATTCACTAAGTTATAACGAAAATGACCACATTCCAAACTGGGTTGCATGGCATTTAGATTCTGATGATTTAGGCGATGTAAGCCGGAGTAGTGAATTTTTTGAAGATACAAGCCTGCCATCTGATTTTACAGTTATTTCGCCAAGTGACTATCAGTACAGCACTTACGGATTTGACCGCGGGCATATGTGTCCTTCCGGCGACAGAACAGATACTACAGAAAACAACGAAAGCACTTTTTTTATGACAAATATGGTTCCTCAGTCGCCTAACAATAATCAAAAAGTGTGGATGTACCTTGAAAATTACGAAAGATCCCTTGCATTAAGCGGATACGAACTTTACATAATCTGCGGTCCTTCAAAAGAAAGCGGCGGAACTTCAGCAAAAGGCACTTATTCAGAAATTACAGTTGACTCAAAAAATACTTCAATCCGCGTTCCGTCATACACGTGGAAAATAATTTTGATTTTGCCACAGGAAGATGATGACCTTAGCCGCGTAGAAAACGGCGAAGCAAAAGTGCTTGCGGTGAGCATTCCAAACACAACAGACTGCCTTTCAAATGCAACTTCAAATTCTTATTCCGAAGAAGAAAGCTGGAAGTACTACATAAAAACAGTTGATGAAATCGAAAGCGAAACAGATTTTGACTTTTTTGCCCTGCTGCCAGATGAAATAGAAAATGCCCTGGAAAGCACCGCTTACAGCGAGTAAACTTGCGCCCCGTCACCCTGAACTTGTTTCGGGATCTGTCGAATAAAGAACTGTCATCCCGAACTTGTTTCAGGGTCTGTCAAATAAAAAAAATTGGAGCAAATTTTTCTACTTCAAGCACGCCACGTTCCACGTGTCGAATTTTTTTAGGAATCCCGCTTTCCGCAGTTTCATTCAAAACCTTCAGTTTTGAACGCTACGCGCTGCTCCAATCGGGGCTAAGCTTTACTATCAAAAAACTGTCATCCGAATAAAACAAACTGTCATCCCGAATTTAGTTCGGGATCTGTCAAATAAGAAATTATTTTATTACCCAACAGCCCCTGAACTAAATTCAGGGTGATGTGCTTTTTGCACAATCATATTCAGTTTTGTATAAGATTCTGGCGTTTGCCCCTTATAATCAAAAAATCTTGATAAACTTGCGAAAAATTGTTTTTTATCAAAAAAAATCGTAATTGTCTTAAAAAAACGCTTGAATTAAAAAAAACTTTAAAATCCTGCCAAAAATGCCTTAAATTACTATACAAAAACACTGAAAAACTGCAAAAAAACTGATTTTTTTAGAATATTTTAAGGTTTGTATCAGAAAAAACAGTTATATATCAAAAAAAGACGAAAATTTTTATTGACATCTGATATTTCTCGATTTAACCTAATTTCAGGTTATAAAAAAAAATTTGTAACCAAAACAAAATTGGAGTGTATTTTTGAAATTCTACTAAAATTAGAAGTCAAAAAACACAATATAATTCAAAAAAATTTAGGAGGAAAATGAACATGAAAAAGTCAAAGTTCATTTTGGGTGTTGTTGCTGCTATAGCTGCTGTAACAGCAATGACAGGATGCGAATTAGAGCTTCGCGACGCAGACCAAAGAGCCACAGAAAGTGGATATGTGGTAAAATCTATTGCGGTTACAGGAGCAACTACTTCTTTTGTAAAGGGTTCAGCTTTTAGTTATGACAGTGCTGTAGTTACAGCAACATTTGCAGACTCTTCAACAGCAGATGTTACTTCTGGAGCATCATTTTCTGTGCCTGATACATCAACTGTAGGAACACAGACTGTTACGGTAAGTTACGCAAAAACATCAGCAGGAATAGATTGCGATGCAGTAA
Organism: bacterium; assembly: GCA_963601995.1. Taxonomy (GTDB): domain Bacteria; phylum Spirochaetota; class Spirochaetia; order Treponematales; family Treponemataceae; genus Treponema_D. Next base: position 2,405 of record CAVCIJ010000077.1, read on the forward strand.
GCACAACTTACGATATTGAAATTGTAAATATTGCAACAAGTATTGTTCTTACAAGCGGTACTGTTTACACATTAAACGGCGGAAAGACTGCTCTTCCTGTAAAAGACTCTACATTTACAGTTACATTTAGCGATAATTCTACAACAACAGTTAGCGCAAGTGCCCTTACATTTGGCGAAGTTACATCTAGCGATACTAGTACTTATACCGTTCTTGCTTACTACGCAGGTTACCCGGAAGCTGGATCTAGCATTAGTGTAACGAATAGCACTTCAGCCAAAGATCTCTATAACGCGGGCGTAAGTGTAAGCGATCTCTATAACGCGGGCGTAAGTGTAAGCGATCTCTATAACGCGGGCGTTCAAGGAACTGACCTTGTTGAAATTGCAAAGGATTATACAGTTGGTTCTTCTGATTTGAAAACTTCTTGGGCTCCAGGAACTGATTATACACTCAACGCAGAAGAGGCACAAACTTTGTACTTAGTAAATTATGGTGGTACCGAAAATTACCAGAATTTCCTTATCGAAATGTTTACTTCAAATTCAGGAATTACAGTCCGTGCTGATAATTATGGCTGGAACTATGGAACTTCAGCGGGAACTGATTTTGATTATAAAAATTCTGGTAATGCAATCAGTACAACTGTTACAGATTGGGCTACATGGCTTTCTTCAATTAAGGATGGGGCTCTTATCAAAGTTGTTGCAGAGCATTCGGGTAGCTATATAACATTTACATGTACATCAAATGCAACAGGTCTTGAAGATTGGACTCAGATTTATAAGATTGCTGCACTTACAGAAACTTCACAGGCTAGCATTGGTTGGCATATTAACTGTGATGGCTCTTACATGGTAATTCTAAAGGATGCAGAGTAGTAACTAAAAACACTTAAGGAGAAAAATACATTATGAAATTAAATAAAATTATGTTAAGCGCGGCAGCAGTGGCTGCGCTTGCTGCAGGCAGTGCTGCCGCGCAGGTTAGCTTTCATTCTGACATCGACTTTACAACCTATGCAATTCAGCAGGACTTTAGCAATACAAACGGCACAAAATCTAACACAGATCCTAGTGCTGCATACGATCCGGACGGCAGTTTTAAAATTGATGTAAATGCTACGGCAAGTTCTTTTGCTTTTGAACTTGGTCTTTACTTCAATCCAGACGGCGGTCTCAGCACAGATTACTATGATATAAGCGATCTTTATTCAACTCACTTTTACAAAGGAAACATGAAAGTTGGCTTTTTGAACAATCAGCTTCAGCTTTACATTGGTAAATTTGAGGGCTTTAACGGCGGCTACATTCAGGGCGGTTATGTTGTAGACGATCAGTCAATTTCAAATCTTGCTGATTCTACATTTGGTCAGTATTTTACAGGTCTTGAGTATGCTCCAAGTTATCTTCCTGGACTTCGCGTAATTGCTGGTCTTCCAATTATGCCTATTATGGGTAACGGCGAGCACTATTCAGTTGCTTATGCTCAGTGGAAAAACCTTTACAAGAAATTTAAGCTTGCTGCAACTTACATGATGCCTCTTGGCGACTACTCACTGCAGCTTAATGCAGGTTACCGCTACGGTACATTCTACGATGGAATTCAGGGCGATGCTGCTACTTACACAACAGATGATACTCTTGCAACAGCTTACACAAAGAGTGCATTTGGCGAAGGCTACCTGCAGGCAGTTCTTCCAGGATTTATGGAGCTTGGCGACATTACTGTAAGCTACGATATTCGCTACCGCAATGCTGACTATGTAAGCGTAACTACAGACACTGTAGAAAAACTTGCTTTGGCTCATTATGCACAGATTGGTTTTGCAACAAAACTTATGGACAACGAAATTGCCCTTAACGTAGAAGATCGCCTCTTCTATGCAGATGATGACTATGTTGCTTCTAACGAAAAAGTTTTGTGGGATATGCTTGCTGTTAACGCAGAATATGCAGTTCCTGGCACAATCTTTAGCGTAGGTGCTGACCTTGCTGGAATGTTTGCAGCAGATGCAAACGGCACTGGTATTGTAGAC
>CAVCIJ010000078.1:0-3064 GCA_963601995.1 bacterium
ATCTTTGTGAGACAAAAGCAAATTTTCTGCAATTTTATGCGCTCTTTCACTTTCATCAAGATTTTTTAAATTTTCATCTTCAAGAGAAAAATCTTTTAATAAAACATCAAAAAATTTTTCTTTTTGAAAATGGCTTTTTACAGCCGAAGCAATGCACGCTGCTCCTAAGGGAAGTGCCTGAGGAGAAGTTTCAACTAAAACGGTTGTGCAAATAATAGTTTTTGGCATTTTACAAAACTTTGAGCCATAAAAAATTTAATTTACTTTTCTCTGAAAATGACTGAATGTCATTCCAAAACTTGCTCTTCCCTGAGTTACAGAACGCAAATTTGTTGAAAAACCAAACATCTGCGCCATAGGAGCCTGAGCATGAATTATGTTTCCGCCAGATTTTTCATCCATACTTATGATAATTCCATTGCGCTGAGTTATCTGACTCATTGCATCGCCCACAAATTCACTTGGAGACTCAATGTCAACTTCCATAACAGGTTCAAGCATTTGAGGACCGGCGGCAACACAGGCTCTGTCAAAAGCTTCTGCAGCGGCTGCTTCGTAAGCAAAACTTGTGCCGGTAAGAGAATCATATTTTAAGTCAGTAAGCTCAACTAAAATATCAGCACACGGATAGCCAAATTTTATTCCGCCTGCAAAACAGTTATTTATGCTCTGCTCAACAGCGTCATAAATTTCATCAGGAATATTTGGATCTTTACGCACAGCACATCTGTATTCATTTCCTTTTCCAGTTTCCTGCGGTTCAACATGAAGCGAAAGTTTCGCACTTACTTCTTTTCCGCCAAGAACTCTTTCATAAACTTCATCAAAATCCGCCTTGTTAACAATGCTTTCACGGTATGTAACCTGCGGTGCGCCAACTCTGCACTGGACTTTAAAATCATCACGAATTCTCGTAACAAGAACATCCAGATGCAACTCGCCCATTCCGCTGATTACAAGCTGACCTGTTTCGCTATCATCGCGATAAGTAAAGGTAGGATCTTCGTGGCTCAAAATATCCAGTGTGTTCAAAAGCTTTTCTCTGTCGCTCATAGTTTCGCTTTCTATCGCAATTGAAATTACAGGTTCAGGGAATTTCACGTTTTCAAGAAGAATCGGCATTCCCTCGCTGCCAATACTGTCGCCTGTCTGAGCAATCTTAAATCCAACAAAAACCGCAATATCGCCTGCACTAACGCTGTCCATCTGATCCATATGATTTGCATTCACGCGAAGAATTCTGTTAACTCTTTCACGCTTTTTTTTGCCAACATTATAAACTTGTGTTCCAGTTGAAATTTTTCCAGAATACATACGAACAAAGCAAAGCATTCCAGCCTGCACATCGTACTGAATTTTAAACACAAGTCCTACAGGAAATTTTCCATTAGGATCGCAGGGAACTTTTATTTCTTCATTTTCATTTTTCTTAATATGAACGCCGTCTGCTTCCGGAACTTCATCAGGAGACGGAAGATAATCAATAATTGCATCAATTAAAGGCTGAACTCCCTGATTATGCCGGCTGGAACCGCAAAAAAACGGAACCAAAGTTCTGCTAATCACAGCCTTTCGTATTGCTGCCTTAAGCTGCTCGTTTGTAATTTCTCCGCCTTCAAGATAAATCTCACCAAGCTCATCATCATTAGATGCAACCGTATCAACAAGCTTATCGTGCCATTTTTGAGCAAGCTCCCTGTTTTCTGCTGAAATTTCACTTAAAGTAAATTTTTCACCCTCGCTCTCTTCATCCCAGCGGATTTCCTTCATTTCAAGCAAATCAATTACGCCATCAAAATTGTTTCCAGCACCAATCGGAATTTCCATTGCAAGAGTTTCGCACTTAAATTTTTCATGAACATCATTCATTGCGCCAAAAAAGTCAGCACCAGTTCTATCCATCTTGTTAACAAAACAAATTCTAGGAACATGAAATTCGTCAGCCTGCTTCCAGACAGTTTCAGTCTGCGGCTGAACCCAACCAACCGCACAAATAACAGCAACAGCACCGTCAAGGACACGAAGCGAACGCTCAACTTCCGCAGTAAAATCAACGTGCCCCGGAGTGTCAATAATATTTATTTGATAACCCTTCCACTCAGTAGTAATCGCCGCCGAAGCAATTGTAATTCCGCGATCCTGCTCCTGCTTCATAAAGTCCATCGTAGCAGCGCCGTCATCAATTTCACCAATTTTATGAATTTTTCCCGAATAATAAAGAATTCTTTCTGTAGTAGTAGTTTTTCCAGCGTCAATATGAGCCATAATTCCAATGTTTCTCATTTTTTCCAAAGACATAATTTTACCTTTCCATCAAAACTTTAATGGTTCATTATATTTTATAGAAGTTTTTGTATCAAGAAGAAGATTTTTTGTTTTTTTTTTAATTTGGAGCACATTTTTTTTCTTCAAGAGTGCATCGCAGGCTCCGCTGCTTAGCAAAATTTTATCAGGAATCCCGCTGTTCAGGGTTGTCATTCAAAACCTGCGGTTTTGAACGTGCTATTGTATTTTCTAAGTCCCATTTTGGGCGTTAAGAAAATAAATGTTTGTAAAGAAGATCTGCGAGTTTGCCGGCTTTTCCTGACAAAATTCTTTATCCCCACAAAAATCAATTTCTTAACAAAAAAATTCTACGAATTTTTGCAACCGCAAGTTGCGGCAAACTCAAATTTACTTAGTAACGCAACTCAAAAAAAATTCATAACAATAAAAAAAACTGTGATATAATTCATTCCATGAAAAAGATTATTTTAACATTTCCAGATAACACAAAACTTGAATTTGCAGAGCCAATTACCGCCCTTATTCTTTTAAAATATTTTGAAAGTTCAAATCCGCAAAAAAAGAAAATTCTTGCGGTTAAGGTAAACAATGAAATTTGCCCGCTCGACTCAAAAATCGACATAAGTGCAAATCTTGAACCGGTTTACAACGACACAAAGGAAGGTGCTGCAATTTACAGGCGCTCGCTGTGTTTTATACTTGCAGCAGCAGCACACAAACTTTATCCGCAAAGCAGATTACTAGTAGGTCATAGTTTAGGCTATGGATATTACTACAC
>CAVCIJ010000079.1:0-7688 GCA_963601995.1 bacterium
TCTAAAAGTTGAATTTTTAGATATATTCTAAATTTAAAAGAATAAAATCCGATAAATTATATTGGAAGCAGGTTTTTCTATTTTAAAAAGCAAAATAAATATAAAAAGATACTGAAAATTTGAGTATTTTGTTTGCTTTTAGTTCTAAAAAAATATGGGAGAATAAAACAATATGGCTGATGAAGCAGCAGATAATCTGAATACTGATGATATTACCGAATCATCTGGAAAAAAGGGCGGCATAAAGGGCATTTTTCCTCAGCTCTTAAAGTTTGTTCTTATTGGACTTGCCGCTATAATTTTGATTGTAACGATTGTTGTTATTACAAATCTTATTATGAACAGAAATGGAGTCGCTCAGACTGCTATTCCTGTGAGTGAAGAGTATACAACTAAGCGTGAAATTTATGACTGGTACACTTCACTTGACCAAATTCGCACTTCAACAAGTGATGCAATTCCGGCAAGTGTTACTGTTACTATTGTTCTTGGCTATAAAAAAGATGATAAAGCAGCTTCCGCTGAAATTACAGAAAGACGAATTGAAATTATAGACTTTTTGCGCCGTTATTTTTCTGAAAAAACAGTAGAAGAACTTAAGCCTCAGAATGAGGATATTTTAAGGCAGCAGATTCGCGATCAGATAAATGATGATATTCTTACAAATTCAAGAATAAAAGATGTAAGATTTACATCAAAAGATGTTATACAGCAATGATGATTTTTGCATTTAAGAACTGAATTATAAAATAAAAGTTCAGTAAAAAATCTTAAGTGTTTTAATGCACAGGGTGGATAAAAGGCATGAATGAAGTTTTATCGCAAGATGAAATAGATCAGCTTTTACAGGCAATTAGTTCTGGCGAGCAGGAAGCTGATGATTTTAGACCCGTCAGCGATACGCGAAGAATAAAAATATACGATTTTAGGCGTCCTGATAAATTCTCTAAGGAACAGATTCGTACTGTTTCAAATATGCATGAAACTTTTGCCCGCTTGACCACAACAAGTCTTTCGGCTCAACTTCGCACCTTAGTTCACTGCCATGTTGCTTCAGTTGATCAGCTTACATACGAGGAATTTATCCGCTCTATTCCGTCTCCTACAACTTTGGCCGTAATAAATATGGATCCCTTAAAAGGCAATGCAGTTCTTGAAATTGCGCCAGAAATTACATTTATTATAATCGATAGACTTTTTGGTGGCTCTGGAACTGCAGGTCAGAAAGTTCAGCGTGATTTAACCGATATTGAACAGTCTGTTATGGAAGGAATTATCGTCCGTATTCTTGCGAATATGAGAGAAGCTTGGACTCAAGTAATTGACTTGCGCCCGCGTTTGCAGCAGATTGAAACAAATCCACAGTTTGCCCAAATTGTTCCACCTTCAGAAATGGTTATTTTGGTTACTCTTGAAATAAAAATCGGCGATGAAGCTGGAATGATGAATATTTGTATTCCTTATATTGCCATCGAGCCTATTGTTTCAAAGCTTTCATCTCAGTTTTGGTTCAGCTCTGTAAGAAGAAGTTCTTCAACTCAATATCTTGGAACCTTAAAAGAAAAACTTTCTGATGTTGAAATGGAACTTGTTGCGGAAATTGGTTCTATAAATATTCCAATCCGTGATGTGCTGAATTTAAAAGTTGGTGATGTTGTGCGCTTAAATTCAATCAGAGTTGGTGAGCCGCTTACGTTAAGTGTTGGAAATAAGAAAAAATTTCACTGTCAGCCTGGAGTTGTAGGTAAAAAAATGGCAGTACAGATTATTGATAAAATTGAAGAAAAAGAATCTGAAGAATTTGAAGAATTAACCCCTGAAGGAGAAGAATCAGTATGAGTGAAGGATCTATTTCACAAGAAGAAATTGACGCATTGTTGTCTGGCGTTGATATGGGAGCTCTTGGCGGAGGAGGTTCTTTTTCAACTGTTCCTGATATTAAAATTGATACCGCAACTTTATTGAAATTTGCAAATTCAATGAAGGATAAGCTTTCTAATATTCTTTCAAGTATGACTCAAAAAGATGCCAGTTCTGATGGACCTACAGTAGAAACTCTTGGTAGGGATCAGCTTCTTGCAAAACTTCCTGAAGTTGTAATTTCAGTTCTTGCTGACTTTTCTTCAGGTCTTTCAGGAGATCATCTTTTCCTTATTTCTACGGAATTTGCAACAAGACTTGTGTCTCTTATAAATCAGGAAGAAAATCCAGCTCTTGACGATATGTCGCTTTCTGTTATTACGGAAATTATTTCGCAGTTTTCTGGAAGCGAAATCACTGAATTGAGTGCAGGAGGTAAACTGCCGGGACTTGCTAATCAGCCTCCTGAAGCTGTAAATCAGCCTAAGGCAATGGTTAGAATGCCGCAGGAAAATTTTGCTCTCTTTACTTATCCAGTTACTTTGGATGGAGAAGCATTTACTGTTTGGGAAGCTGTAAGCGGTCAGGTTGCAGAGGGAATGGCAAAGGCTTTAGGCGGTGGTCTTGAAGAAGTTTCTCCATCTAATTTTACACAGCAGCCAGCAATGGGTGCTCAGAATGTAAATTCTGGAATGGATTTTTCGTCTGTGGGAATGCAGCAGCCAATGGCGGGATCTATGAATACAATGGGCGGTCAGATGGGAATGCAGCAACCGATGATGCAGCAGTCTATGATGGGAAATATGCCTGTGATGGGCGGTCAGATGGGAATGCAGCAGACTCCTAATGTTCAGTCGCTTCAGTTCCCGAATTTGCAGCAGGGCGTAAGTTCAAGCGAGCAGGGAAATATCAGTCTTATCATGGATGTTTACATGGAAATGACTGTAGAACTTGGTCGCACAAAAAAAACAATCAAGGATATTTTAGGACTTGGAGAAGGAACTATTATTGAACTTGACAAGCTTGCCGGTGAACCGGTTGACATTCTTGTAAATCATAAGCCGATTGCAAAGGGAGAAGTTGTTGTTATTGACGAAAACTTTGGTGTTCGCGTTACAGAAATTCTTCCGGCAATTGAACACGTTGCTTCTTCCGTGTAAAAAAATATAAAAAACGGGGTGGGAAACATTTTGAAATTCTCTACAAAAAAAATAAAGTCAGTTTTTTTTCTGATTTTCTGTATTTTTTTTACAAATTTTCTTTCTTTTGCTCAGGAAAATCTTTCTGCAAAAGAGTCTTCTTCGCAAAATGAACAAAATCTGTCAAATCCGCAAATTTCTTCACAAGAAAGTGCTTTAGATGAATCTCAAATTCTTTTAAATCAGAATCAAAATTCCGAAGAAAATATTTCGCTTGATTTTAGCAGCCAAAATTCTTCAGCAGGTAAAAGTGGTGGAGGAATCTGGATTTTTATAAGAATGATTCTTGTTCTGGCACTGATAGTTTTTCTTATTTGGTTCATATTTAAAATGATGAAAAAAAGTGTGGACGGAAAAACTGAAGATGATCCATTTCTTAGAAAAACAGCTTCAATTTCACTCGGTTCAGGAAAATCTGTTGTTATTGTAACTCTTATTGATAAGGCCTATCTTTTAGGAGTTTCTGAAAATTCCGTAAATCTCATTACTGAAATTACTGACGAGCAGATGATAAATGCCCTGAATTTGTATGCTGATAAAACTCAGAGTTCTGAAAGAGCAAAATCTTTTGATGAAATGCTTAAAATGTTTATGGGAAGAAAAAACGATCAAAATCAGAATCCTGCGAAGAAAACTCAAAAAAATCAAGCCTTAGGGATTTTATAAATGTAATGAAGGGAACTTCAAATTCAAAAAAATTTGAACTTGACGAGGAAACTGCTTCGTTAATAAATTCGCTCAAAAAAAAGAGACTTGATTCTGAAAGCAAAAAATCTTTTTCCGCTGCAAAAAAATCTGAAAAATCAGAAAATAAAGGCGACGAAATTTAATCAAAGAGCTTACAAAAAATGCTTTTTTGTTGCAGCAAATTTTTTTTGTAAAGATAGTAAAAACTCAGTATAAAAAATTTGAGTTTCTTTTTGCTTTTGTAGGAGAATAAAACTGTTCAAATGAAAAAATTTAATTCTATAAGAAAATTTTTGCCGCGACTTGCGCTTACAACCTTCATTATGACTTTTTGTATTCTTGGTTCAAGTGCGCAGACTTCTCAAAATCAGAATTTTCCGGGTGGTTCGACTGACGGCAGAACCGAAATGAGCGAAGGTGCTGGGACTTTGGATTTTCCGAATATCACTTTTACTGCAACTGCTCCAAGAACCGGCAGTGAAGTTGCCTTTAGTGTTCAGCTTTTGCTTTTACTCACATTGCTTACATTAGCACCTAGCCTTCTGATTTTAGTTACATGTTTTCTTCGTTTTTCAATTGTCCTTGATTTTATAAAGCGTGCTCTTTCTCTTCAGCAGGTTCCTCCTACTGCGGTTTTAAATGGAATTGCACTTTTTATGACATTGTTTTGCATGTGGCCTACTTTTAAGCAGATTTATAATGAATCATTTAAGCCTCTTTCAAATAATGAAATTACAATTGATGAGGCATATACAAAGGCTGAGGCTCCAATAAGACTTTTTATGTATTCTCAGATGAGTGATGATGTAAGTTACATTGGAACTTTTATGAAAATGGCAAGACTTTCTCAGCCGAATACTCTTGCGGACGTTCCTACCTATGTTTTGATTCCTTCATATATTCTGCATGAACTTACAGTTGCATTTAAAATTGGCGTTCTCTTGTATATTCCATTTATTGTGATTGATATGGTTGTTGCAAGTATACTTATGAGTATGGGAATGATGATGCTTCCTCCTGTTCAAATTTCTATGCCTTTTAAGTTGATGCTTTTTGTGCTTGTTGACGGCTGGGGACTTTTAACAAATAATCTTTTTTTGAGTGTTATAAAATAAGGATTTTAGAATATGGGCATAAATCTGATTCAATATATTGTTCAGCAGGGAATTTGGCAGGTTTTTAAACTTTGCGTTCCGATTCTTGGAGCAGCTTTGATTATTGGACTTATTATTGCAATTTTTCAGGCTACAACTTCGATTCAAGAGCAGACTCTTACTTTTTTGCCTAAGCTGCTTGTTATTCTCCTTTTGATTGCTCTGCTTATCGGCTGGATGTACAATTCGCTTGCAGAATATTTTGTTAATATTATTAACTTGATTCCCAATGTTTCAAAATAAGTTTAGGTTAGTTGGTAAAATTGCAATTTTTAGAAGTTAACTTTACTAAAAAGTCATTTTTGTTATTGAGAGGCGATTTTTTTTTGAAAAATGATGATTGACAGAATTCTTTCGCAGGCACCTGTTTTTTTGCTTGTGGCTGCAAGATGCTTTACAACAGTTCTTACGCTTCCGCTTCTTTCCTCAAGAACCGTGCATAGAAGGGTAAAACTTGCACTTTCTCTTTACATGGCTTATTTTATTTTTCCTCAGATTTCTCTTGATTTCGGAACTTTTGCACGTTACTCGCAGTTTATTTCAACTGATGGAAGTTTTACTTTGGAGTATGTGCTTCTTTTGCTTGGCGAAGGATTGATTGGAATTATATTGGGTTTTTTTGTTCAGATTATTTTTGGTGCATTCAGCACTGCAGGACAGTTTTTTGCCTTTCAGATGGGATTCAGCGCGAGCGAAGTTTATGATGCCTTAAGTCAAGTTGAAAATCCTCTTATGGGTCAGTTTTTTAACTTTGTTGCAATGCTTATTTTTTTGCAGAATCATTGGTTTCAAAAACTTTTTTTGCAGGGACTTGTTTCAAGTTTTAGTACTTTGAATGCGTTTTCAATAGTTGAACACGGAGATGCCTTACTCCGTTTTATGCTCTCTTCCTTGAGTCATTTGTTTTTGGACGCACTGATTATTGCCCTTCCGATTATGGCAACTCTTTTTTTAATCAACGTTACGATGGGAATTTTATCAAAGGCAGTTCCGCAGATGAACCTGCTTTCAGAAGGCTTTCCTATTCTCATATTGTGTACTTTTTTAATAATTTTTCTCTTGCTTCCGTATCTGTGTTCATTTTTTGAGCAGTGTTTTAATTACAGTTTTGAAAATTTGGGTCGGCTTTTTATTAATTTGAAGGAGAAGCAGATATGAGCCAAATAGATTTGCAGTGGTTTGCCGCTGAAGATGAAGGACGTACTGAGGAAGCTTCAGAGTTTAAACTTCAAAAAGCCCGTGAAGAAGGTCGCATTGCAAAAAGTCAGGAACTGAACGGAACTTTGGTCTATCTGCTTGCCTGCGTGGCTTTGATTATATTTGCTCCGTTTATTTCAAAAAAGTGCCAGGAAGTTTTTATTTTTTACTTTAACAATGTTACAGATTCAAACGTTGCAGATCCAAGATATTATTATGCCTTTTTGAGATTTTTTTTGATTATGGTACTTCCGATTGGTGCGATTGCGATTGTTGCAGGAATTGTTTCAAATTTAATTCAAAACAGAGGTTTCCTTTTTACAACAAAAACAATTACTCCAAAATTCAGCAAGATTGCCCCGAAATTTGGCGAGTATTTTAAGAAAACACTTTTTTCTTTGCAGGGACTTTTCAATATTGCAAAATCAATTTTAAAAGTCATTTTAATAGGATTTACGGCATTTATTATCATAAAATCTGATCTTCCAGATACACTGAATCTTCTTCATACATCTGGACCTTATATGGCAATGCAGCAGATTGGAAGAATGGTTTCAAAACTTCTTTTGTTTTCAGGTCTTATTTTGCTTTTGATTGGTATTGCGGATTATTTTTTCCAGCGCAGGGAATTTAAAGAAAGTATGAAAATGACAAAGAGCGAGCAAAAGGAAGAATTTAAGGAGCTTGAAGGAGATCCCGAAGTTAAGAATCGTCTTGAACAGGCTCAGCAGGAAATGGTAAGACAAAATCTGCCTAAGGTTGTGGCAGCGTCTGACGTTGTTATTGCAAATCCTGAGCATTACGCGGTTGCCCTTCAGTATGACAGAGAAATTTCTTCAGCACCGCTTATTGCAGCTAAGGGTGAAGATTTGACAGCCCAAACAATAAAAAGAATTGCAAGAGAAAATAATGTTCCCATAAAAGAAAATAAGCCGCTTGCCCGTGAACTTTATTTTAACTGTGAAGTTGGTCAGATGATTCCGGACAGTTGCATTGCCGTAATTGCTACAATTTACACCGAAATTCATTATATGGAAAAACATGCAGCTAAAAAAACTTAAATCGTATAGCTTCGTTTAAAAATGAATTTCCTGATTTTTTTTTAACTTATGGAGCAAATTTTTTTACATCAAGAGTGCACCGCAGGCTTTGCCTGCTTACCGAAATTCTGTCAGGAATCCCGCTGTTCAGGGTTCCGTCTGCACTTCATTCAAAACTGACTTGAAACTTCGTTGTCAATTCAGTTTTGAATGGCTTCGCCGCCCTTACCATCGGGACTAGGTTTTCTTAAAAATTTCCTTGCAAAAACAAAAGTTCTTCTTCAAAATCTTTTTTCAGTCCTAAAATCTACATTTACAATAGTAAAAATTATGATATAATGAAGTATTAAACTTTTCAGGTGGGTGGGGACCAATGCCAAAAAGTCAATCTTCAACAGGCAATTTTGTGGAAACTTTTGGATCCATAATCGAAAAAAATGCCGTTCCAGTTGCTGTTATCATTTCTATTCTGATGATGATTATTCCTTTACCTAAAATTTTAATCGACTTTGCAATGGTTCTTAATCTTGCATTATCGCTTGTAATAATGC
>CAVCIJ010000080.1:0-3420 GCA_963601995.1 bacterium
CACTTATTTTTGATTTTTTTATAAACTAAATCGCTATGTTTTTTGCAAAAAGATTTAAGTTCATAGATTTCAAAAAAAATATTTTTTTAACTGCATTTTGTTTATTAGTCTTTCCGCTTGAAATTTTTCCTCAGGACAAAAATAAATCAAGTCTTGATTTTTGGAGCGATTTACCAAACGAAGTACTTGCAGATGAACTTATAAAACGAATGAGCGATGAAGAACTTTTGTCACAAATTCTTATGTTTGGCTGGGCTGGTCAGGAACCAAGCGAACTTTTAAATGCATGGGTTTTAAGGCGCGGACTTGGCAGCGTAAAAGTTTTTGGCTGGAACACTGACGACATAAAAAAAGTTGCAAAATCAGTCAGCACACTTCAAAAAGAAGCCGCTTCAAGACCTCTGAAAATTCCGCTTTTTGTTGCAACTGATCAGGAAGGCGGCTGGATAAGACACGTAAAAGGCGAAACTTCAGACACTCCTGGAAATATGGCAATTGGTGCAAGTTCTTATCCAATGGACGCATATTATTCAGGATATTACATAAATAAAGAAATAAAGGCGCTTGGAATCAATATGAATTTTGCACCAACAGTAGATCTTTATACAAATCTTGATTCTTCTGTAATCGGACCGCGTTCTTTTGGTGCAAATGCAAATTTTGCAGGAATCTTAGGAGAAGCTTTTGCAGCAGGTTCAATGGCGGCAGGCGTAATTCCCACAGCAAAACATTTTCCTGGACACGGAGACACAAGTTTAGACAGTCATGGGCGGCTTCCACAAATTGACATTGACGCACAGACATTAAACACAAGAGAATTAGTTCCGTTTAAATATCTTATTCAATCAAACATTCCTGCAATTATGAGCGGACATCTTTCTTTTCCACAGATCGAAAGCAACGGAACTCCGGCAAGTCTTTCAAAAAAGTTTCTTACTGACATTCTGCGCGGGGAACTTGGATACAAAGGACTTATTATTACAGATGATATGATGATGAACGGAGCAACGCTTTTTGCAGGCAGTTTTCACAATGCTGTAAGAATGGCGATTGAAGCCGGAAATGACATTGTAATTTCTTCAACAACATCAAATCTTTACGATTCAATGTGGACAAAAAATCTTGAACGAATGAAAAATGTTCCGGAATTTAAAGAAAGAGTAAAAGATGCCGCAAACAGAGTGATTTTGGCAAAATTAAATTATTTTAAAGGCGAAAATCCCGCGCCGCTTTATCCTGACGAAAACACAATAAGCCAGTTTATTCCCGACAGAGACGGACAGCGTTTTTTTCTTGAGCAGGCGTGCCGTTCAATCAGCGTTTATAAAAAAGGATCTTGTTTTCCATTTCATCCAAAAGAAAATGAAAAAGTTTTAATTTGCGGACCATTTTTGTCTTTGTACAAAGAAGGAAGAAAGCGCTATCCAAAAGTTTCAACCTTTCATTTTAGTTACGAACTTGCTTCTGACGGTTCTAACCGCGATGAATGGGACGCAGTTAATTTAACTTCCGTTGCACGCAATTTTGACACAATCATAATAAATGTTTACGACAAGCACACAGCGCAAATTGCAAAAAGGCTTCGTTATTTAAACAAAAAAGTAATTATTCTTTCTATAATGTCTCCTGTTTTGATTTTAGATGACTTTGACTGGGCAGACACAATTTTATGCGGCTACAGTTATTCAAGTTATTCTTTTGCAGCACTGTTTGGAGCTTTAAACGGCGAATTTGAAGCAAATGGAAAAATTCCGCTTGATTTAGATAAAAACTGATTCTATTGCCGCTAGAAAAAGATTCTGCTTTCTAAAAAAATCCTAGCCCGCTATGGAGGTCCAAAGTTCCGGAGCGAAGCGTAGGAATGAGCGAAAAGCGAAGACCGGAACAGCGGATTCCTAAAAAAAGTTCGGTAAGCAGGCGTAAGCCTGCAATGCGCGCTTGAAGTAAAAAAATTTGCTCAAAAAAAAATAAAGATTCTGCAAAATTTAAAAATTAAGTGCTAATTGTATTTTAATTTTCAAATCAATATACTTTTTTAATTATGGCTTTTTATGATTCTTTTGACGTTGCAGTTTGTGGTGGCGGACATGCAGGAATTGAAGCTTCTTTAGCATGTGCCCGCATGGGACTAAAAACGATTTTAATAACACAAACAATTGATTCTATTGGAAGAATGAGCTGCAATCCTTCAATCGGCGGAATTGCGAAAGGAAACATTGTGCGCGAAATTGATGCGCTCGGCGGTGAAATGGGAAAAATAATTGACAGTTCGATGATTCAGTTCAGACTGTTAAACAAAAGCAGAGGTCCGGCAGTTCAAGCGCCTCGTTCTCAGGCTGATAAAATTTTATACTCGCAGATTGCACGCAAAACTCTTGAAACAACACAAAATCTTGCCACACTTATGGACACAGTTGTAGACATTTTAACGGTTGCATCTTCAAGTCCTCTTCCAAAAAACAGCGAAAGTCTTGCAGAAAAAGGATCTATTCCGGGCGAAAAAAGTTTTGGCACTTCCTACGAATATGCAACTGAAGCTGCAAAAAGCGGAATGAGGCAAAAAGTGATTGGAATTGTAACTGAACGCGGCAGAATAATTCCATGCAGAAGCGTTGTTCTTACAACCGGAACTTTTTTAGGCGGAAGAATTTTTATTGGCGAATACGATGCTCCCTGTGGAAGACTTGGCGAAGGCGGCGCATTTGGTCTTACAGAAAGTTTAAATCGATTAGGCTTTACAACCGGCAGACTAAAAACCGGAACTCCGCCGCGGATTCTGCGTCACACAGTTGATTTTTCTAAACTTGAAATTCAGGAAGGCGACAGGGAAATTATTCCGTTCAGCTTTGATAACCAGAAAGTTGAGCGTCCGATGGTTCCGTGCTATATGGTTTACACAAATCTTGAAACGCACAGAATAATCCGCGAAAACATAAACCGCTCACCATTGTATTCAGGAAAAATCAGCGGAGTTGGTCCGCGCTACTGTCCTTCAATTGAAGACAAGGTTATGCGCTTTGCAGAGCGGGAACGTCATCAGCTTTTTGTAGAACCGGAAGGACTTGAAACTGATGAAATTTATTTAAACGGACTAAGTTCATCGCTCCCGGAAGAAGTTCAGGATAAATTTCTTCGCACAATGAACGGCTTTGAAAACTGCATTGTAAGCCGCCCTGGATACGCCGTTGAATACGACTACGTTGAACCAACCCAACTTTACCCAAGTCTTGAAACAAAAAGAGTTGCAGGTCTTTTTAACGCCGGACAAATCAACGGAACTTCAGGTTACGAAGAAGCCGCCGGACAGGGACTTATAGCGGGAATAAACGCTTCTCTTTATCTTGACGGAAAACCGCCCGTGATTCTCAGAAGAGATCAGAGCTATATAGGCGTGCTTATCGACGACATAACGACGAAAGG
>CAVCIJ010000081.1:0-2610 GCA_963601995.1 bacterium
GCTTAGAGATGGACTTAATGAAAGAGCAATTACCCGTGATTTAAAATGGGGAATTTCTGTTCCAAAGCCAGGCTACGAAAACAAGGTATTTTATGTTTGGTTCAATGCACCAATCGGATATATGTCAATTACAAATCAGCTTGAAAACGAACTCAAGAAGCAAAACAAAAAAACTTTTGACTGGAAGTCATGGTGGTTACCTGAAGAAAGTGATGAAAAAGAAGAAAAAAAAGAAATTGAACTTTTTCAGTTTATAGGAAAAGACAATATTCCATTTCATACCGTAATCTTTCCTTGCACACTTTTAGGCTCTGGACATAATTGGACAAAACTCTTTCATATGTCATCAACAGAATATTTGAACTATGAAGACGGAAAATTTTCAAAAAGTCGCGGAGTTGGTGTTTTTGGAACTGACGCAATGGAAAGCGGAATAAAAGCTGACGCCTGGAGATTTTATATCTTTTATAATCGCCCGGAAAAGCAGGACTATCAGTTTACATGGAAAGAATTCCGCGAAAAATACAATAGCGAACTGATTGGAAACTTAGGAAATCTTGTAAACCGCACGCTTCTTTTTGTTAACAAATATTACGATTCAAAAATTCCTGATGCTCCAAAAGATGAAGAAATGTGGGCTCAAATTAAAGAACACGAAGCCAAAATCACTGAATATCTTGAATGGGCCGAACTAAAGGATGCCTTCCATGAAATTTTTGCAATTTCTGACATTGGTAACAAGGCATTCCAGTATGCAGAGCCGTGGAAAACAAGAATCAGCGATCCTGGTAAGGCTGCAAAACTTATTCATAATCTTTGCTATATGATTAAGGATCTTATGATTTTAGTTCATCCTTATATGCCTCAATTTGCCGAAACAATTATGTCTTATTTTGGCAAGAAAATTTCTGAACCGAAATTTGGTGAGGAAAAAATCGAAGGTGGCTTAAACTGGTCAAATCTTGGTGAAACTGAAGGTCTTTCAACAGTTGGAAACACGCAGATTTTCTTTAGTCCGCTTGATCAAAAAACCGCCGATGCTTTTAAGGCAAAGTTTTCTGGAAATCAAAAAGAACGTTCTGAGGAAAAGTCTGACAAAAAAGAAGGCACTTCAAAAAACAAAAAATCAAAATCTCTTGTTGAAGAAAAATTACCTAAAGAACAGTGGACTGATTTCTTTAATAAAAACATTGATCTTCGTGTTGCAAAAATTATAAAAGTTGAAGAAAATCCTGACAGTGATAAACTTTTTGTAGAAACTCTTGATGACGGAACTGGAACAGAGCGCATAATTCAAAGCGGTCTCCGCGAGTATTTAACAAAAGATGACCTGCTTGGAAAAAATATCATAGTTGCATACAATCTTGCACCCCGCAAAATGCGCGGAATCGAAAGCCGGGGAATGCTTCTTGCTGCAGATTACAAAAATACTGATGGAAAAGACTGTGTTGAAGTTCTTGAAGCACCGTGGGCAATTCCTGGTACAAAAGTAATTCTTGAAGGTGCTGATAAAAATGCACAGAAACCAGAGCAAATTTCAGGAGATGATTTTTTTAAAATTTCGCTTGCAGTAACAAATAATTTTGTAAATCTAAACGGAACAAAACTTCTTGCCGGCGACAGGGAAATCAAAACAAAACTCACACAAAACGGCGAGGTTCATTAAAAATAAATGTCTGCTTTAAGATTTTTGCAAACTCCGTTTTGGGCGTCTTTTAAGGGAACTCATGGTTGGACTCCGTATTTTTTTAGTTTAAATGAAGATGGCTCACTTTCAGAGCGAAAAGAAAATGAATGCATCGAAAAAAATTTTTCTGTTCTCGTAAGAAGTTTTTCAGTTAAAGTTATAAAATTCAGCATTGCCTACATTCCAATGGCGCCTGAAAAAAAAGAAAACGAAAGCTTAACTGACTACGCTCTGAAAATAAAGGGAATTTGTGCTCAAATAAAAAATTATATTCCAAAAAACACAATCTGTATCAGAATTGATCCACCTGTTGACTGTGCTTCCCTTGATGAAAAAAATTCATTTATAAAAGATTTTATTTTAGCTTCCAGGCAAAATAAATTTTTTGTAAAAAAGTCAAAGGTTGATGTACAGCCTCCGGATACAACAATTTTGGATTTAACTCAGACAGAAGACGAAATTCTTGCAAATATGAAAAGCAAGTGGCGCTATAATATCCGCCTTGCAGAAAAAAAAGGAGTTCAAGTAATAAAAACAAATGCCTCATCTTCTGATTTTGCAACTTATTTTAATGAATTTTATAAACTTTTTGAAATAACAAGTACCCGCGACAAAGTAAAATTTCATAACAAAGAATATTATTCTGATCTGCTAAAAAAAAGTACTAAAATGCAGAAAATTTCAAATAAAAATCCTGAAGTAAACCTTTACCTGGCAAAGCATGAAAATGATTATCTTGCAGGAATGATAACGCTTTTCTGTGATTTTGAAGCCGTTTATCTTTACGGTGCAAGCGGAAATTTAAAAAGAAATTTTATGCCGGCATATCTTTTGCAGTGGACTGCGATTTTGGACGCAAAAGCAAGGGGTTGTCCTGTTTATGATTTTTATGGAATGCCGCCTTCAGATGATCAAAATCATCC
>CAVCIJ010000082.1:0-2867 GCA_963601995.1 bacterium
TAAAAATTAGATTTCTGATTTTCACGCAGGACGTTTTTTTTTGCATAAAAATTTAAAATCTCTTCAAAATATTTTTTGAAAAAGCTAATCAATTTCTTTTCTTAAAAGTTTTTTTTTCAGTTTAGGAAAAATCTATGGAAATTCCATCTTTTATAAAGCCTGGCGACACAATTGCAATTACGGCACCTTCTTTTGGTGCAACAACCGAGCCCTATATTTCACGTTTTAGAGAGGCTGTAAGGCGTTTTAAAGAAAGAGGATACAATGTAAAAATAGGGAAAACCTGCTTCCTTGACGACGGAAAAGGAATCAGTACAAAACCTCAGGTTTGTGCGAAGGAACTTGAGGAATTTTATGGAGATCCTTTAGTTAGTGCAATAATTTCCTGTGGTGGCGGCGAAATGATGTGCGAAACTGTCGCCTTTGTGAATTTTGAAAAATTAAAATCTTGTAAGCCAAAATGGTTTCTTGGATATTCTGATAATACAAATTTTATTTTTCCCTTGGAGACTTTGCTTGATATAGCGGCAATTTACGGACCGTGCATAAGCGGATTTGGAAAACCGTGGGAATTGCCTGAAACCTATACAATTGATTTGCTCGAAGGAAAAAATTTTACAGTGCAGGGATTTAATAAATTTCAATCTCCTGAAGATGGCACTGAAGCAAAAACTTCTGATCCTCTTTCAAAATATGTTTTAAGTGAAGAAAAGCATTTAAAAAATTTTTTATGTTCTGATGGAATTGCAAAAGAAAGTTCTTCAGAAATAAAAATGAGTGGAATACTTTGCGGTGGCTGTCTTGATGTGCTTGAAAATTTGTGCGGAACAAAGTTAGACGCTTCATCTCAATTTAATGAAAAATATAAAAGTGTAGTTTGGGTTCTTGAAGCCTGTGATTATAATCCTATGGATATAAGGCGTGCTTTATGGCATCTTGATCAGTGTTCGTGGTTTAAAAATGCAGGCGGATTTGTGATTGGAAGACCTCTTACCGCGTGGAAACAGGAAATGATGGGCGTTGATCAGTATAATGCGGTTACTGATATTCTTGAAAAATACAATGTACCCATAATTATGGATGCTGATATTGGTCATATAAGCCCGACAGTTCCTCTTGTTATGGGTGCAGAAGCAGAGATTTTTGCGCAAAAAGATGAATTTTCTGTAAAAATGAAACTTTAAAAAATTATTTTAAAGTGATTTTCCAGGCCCTGTGGATTTTAGAGTTTCTGTAGTCCAGGGGAATTGTTTTTTGCGTAATTTCTTCAATATTTATTTTGTTTAAATCAAATTTTTGGGCAAGTTCTTCTTCTTTAAAACTCAAGCGTCGACTGTTTGTGCTGAAATATAAAATTCCTTTTGGAGTTAAAATGTTCAGACATTTTGCCATAAGTTCGCTCCAGTCACGGTTTATATCAAGAGTTGTGTTTGTGCGCTTTGAATTACTGAATGTAGGCGGATCAAGAATTATAATGTCAAAGAGCTTTGATTTATCTTTTCTTGCAGATTCTTCATTCAGTTGATTTAAAAATTCGCTAACGTCCTGTCTTATAAAAAAATATTTATTTTCATCGCAAAATTCATTAAGAGTCATATTTTCTTTTGCCCATTCAAGATAAGTTTTGCTTAAATCAACACTGGTTATTTTTTTTGCATTTCCCTGTGCTGCGTAAACTGAAAAACTTCCTGTGTAGCAAAAAAGATTTAAAACTGATTTTTCAGAACACGAGTTTCGTACAAGGTCGCGCAGTGGACGGTGGTCAAAAAAAAGTCCTGTGTCAATATAATCAGAAAGATTTACCTTAAAAATTTGCCCCTGTTCCTGGACAAATCCAATGATTTTTTTTTCATTTTGAATTTTTTCATACTGATTTCTTGAAGCTTCTTCTTTTGCACTTTGTTTTCTTCTTGTTTTTAAAATTATATTTTCTTCAGGCAGATCCAATGTTTTTGCTGCAGCTTTTTTCATTTCAAAAAGCCATTTTTCTTCATCACTTTCATCTTTTTCATAAGGTCGCTCGTATAAATAAATGTGCAAATAACTTCGTTTTTTTTCGTCAGCGATAATTTCTTTTAAATTCGGAGAATTTGATGAAATTGCAGCGTTTTCTTCCTTAAAAAATTCAGCAACTTCCATTTTGTTTTGAACATAGTATGGAAGAAAAGTGTAAAGATCTGCAGCCAGCGGAACTTCTGGAATATCGCGATCATAAAGTCTAAAACAGCTTATTCTGTTTTTTCTTGCCCATTTTTTTAGCTGACGGTAATTTTTTGCAAGTCGGTTTGAAAATAAATTTGCCTGGTAAATGTTTTTCTCTTCAATAGTCATAAGTTTACTTACTATACTTTAATTGATAAAAATTGTAAAATATCAAGATATGTGTTTATTTTTTTTTGAAATAATCATGTAGGAATTTAATATCTTGTTAGGATAAACTCTTTTTGCGAAAACAAAATAGATATTTGCGGAAGATGAATCATAAATCCTAAAATCACTTTTATTTTTGGACTTTATAATGAAATTTACAGAATTTAATTTAAATGAAATGCTTCAAAAGGGAATTGATAATGCTAACTATGTTGATTGCACGGCGGTTCAAGAGCAGGTTTTAAAAATTTCACTTAATGAGAAGCGTGATCTTTATGTGCAGTCGCAAACAGGAACTGGAAAAACTTGCGCTTTTTTAACTCCAATTGTTCAGCAGCTTTTAACCGATTCTTCAGAAAAAAATAAAAAAGCCTTAATTATGGTTCCAACCAGGGAACTTGCGGTTCAGGTTCAGGAAGAAGCAGAAAAATTATGTCAGTTTACAAATTTAAGATGCTCTAGTTTTTATGGCGGCGTTGGCTATGATAAGCAGGTTG
>CAVCIJ010000083.1:0-4068 GCA_963601995.1 bacterium
TTTTAAATTCCATTCAATTTCGCCACAGTCACACATCCATTCAGGATGATTTTCACACTCTTCCTTCGAAATGCTGATTTTTCCTCTCGTCTTAAAATCGTCAATATAACAGTCAGCGGCACTTACACGATAAAGTTCTGAAAAAGGCGCATCAACTTTGCTCCAGCCAAAAAATCTGTGAAGCTGAACAGCGTCTTTTCCCCAAGTTCCTGCTTTTACCATAAGATAACTTGGTTTTACATTGTTTTTTTTACTTTCTTCAAGCTGACCAAAAACGGGCTCTTCTTTGCCAAGAGACGGATTACATAAAAAAAATTCTACAAAAAATAACTTTTCTTCTCCGGTCTGTGCATCATGTGCCGTAAAAGAATGCCACCACCAATCATAGCCGCATTTTGACTGTGCGCCAAAAAGTTGATTTTGATTACGAGATAAGTCTGATTTATTGAACATTTTTATCCTCCAAAAAATTAAAGTGAATTACAAAATCTTTAAAAAATCAGGGAAAATACAAAAATCCAGATAAAAATCAGTACGGCAAGCATTTTCATTCCAGTTCCAAACAAAAAACCTTTGAATGTTCCTGCAGCCGCTTTTAAAGCTTTCTTAAAATCGCTGTGATCGTGAATAAGTTCGCCAATCAGCGCTCCAATAAAAGGTCCTAGAATTATAAAAATCGGGGTTAAAAAAAATCCTGCAGCAAGTCCCACAACAGAACCAATTGTACCTGCCTTGCTTCCGCCGCTCTTCTTTGTAAAAAAAGACGGCAGAATATTGTCTAAAACAGAAACAGCAGCTGCAGCAATTCCAGTAATAATTAAAACCCAGACTGGAATTTCGCTGAAAGAACACCAGTGAGCAAGAAGAAGTCCTGCCCACGCAAGCGGTGCTCCTGGAATAACAGGAACAACAGTTCCAACAAGACCTGTAAGAAGCAAAACTGAAGCTAATATAACAAGAATTATGTCAGCGCTCACTTTTTCTCCGAAAGTTTCATTTCGAAACGGTCTTTTCTTGTATCTGCAGAAATTTCTGTAGGATACTTTCCGTCAAAACAAGCAGCGCAATATTCTGTGCTTCCAATCAAATTTTTAAGGTCAGCAAGCGGAAGGTAAGCCAATGAATCAACGCCGATTATTTTAGCAATTTCATCAACTGAATGATGACAGGCGATTAAATTCTTTTCTGAGTCGATATCGAGTCCGTAAAAACATGGATGCAAAAACGCAGGTGACGAAATACGCATATGAATTTCTGTTGCTCCAGCATCCCGCAAAAGTTTTACAATCTGACCGCTTGTAGTTCCGCGAACAATGGAATCGTCTATCAAAATAACTCTTTTGCCTTTTACAGTGCTTTTTATAGGATTGAGTTTGATTTTTACCTTATCCATTCTGTTATTCTGACCAGGCGAAATAAAGGTGCGTCCAATATAGCGGTTTTTAATGAATCCCATTCCATAAGAAATTCCTGACGCAATTGAATAACCTAAGGCAGCGTCCAATCCAGAATCAGGAACGCCAATTACAATATCTGCGTCAACCGGTGCAACCTTTGCAAGTGCTTCTCCTGCGCGAAGACGACTTTCATGTACTCCAATTCCATCGATTATAGAATCCTGTCGTGCAAAATAAATATACTCGAAAATACAGGTTGTTTTTGGCTTTGTGTGGCAATGTTCCTTTCTTGAAGTGATTCCTTCACTGCTGAAAATAACAATTTCTCCAGGTTCAATATCTCTTATAAACTCAGCACCAACTGCCGTAAGAGAACAGCTTTCTGAAGCAACTGCATAAGTTCCATCACTCATTCTTCCGTAGCAAAGAGGACGAAATCCGTGAGGATCTCTAAAGGCAAGCAGTTTTGCAGAGGACATAAGAACGCAGGAATATGCGCCTTCAATTTTTTCCATTGCAACACTCACAGCATCTTCTATTGAAGAAGAATTCAAGCGTTCGCGGGTAATCAAATAGGCGATTGTTTCTGTATCTGTAGTTGTGTGAAAAATTGCTCCTGAAAGCTCAAGCTGTTCACGAAGCTGCAAAGCGTTACTTAAGTTTCCGTTGTGAGCAAGTGCCATCTTTCCTTTTAAATGATTTACTTCAATCGGCTGACAGTTTAAGCGGTTTGTAGCACCCGTTGTTCCGTAACGAACGTGACCAATAGCCATTGTTCCCTTAGGAAATTTTTCAAGAACATCGGAATTAAAAACATCTCCAACTAAACCAAGATCCTTATGCGAAGAAAAAACTCCGTCGTCATTTACTACAATTCCGCAACTTTCCTGACCGCGATGCTGCAAAGAATAAAGTCCATAGTAAGCAAAACTTGCTACATTTTCAGATTTAGGACAAATTACTCCAAAAACTCCGCATTCTTCGTGGAGATTTTCGCTCATTTGTTTTCTTCCTTTGCAATCTTTAATGCAGCTGAAATGAAGCCTTTGAATAAAGGATGCGCATTGTTCGGACGGCTTTTAAACTCTGGATGATACTGAACGCCCACAAAAAATGGTCTGTCATCAAGTTCAACCGTTTCAACAAGTCTGTCATCTGGAGAAGTGCCGCTTAAAACAAGACCTGCTTTTTCAAGAGTTTCGCGGTAATCGTTATTAAACTCATAGCGGTGACGATGGCGCTCGTGGATTAAATAAGAACCGTAGCATTTTTCCATTGTAGTTCCGCTCTTGATTTTGCACGGATAACTTCCCAAACGTAAAGTTCCGCCCTTGTCGATTTCGTCACTCTGACCCGGCATAAAATCAATAACCTTATTTTTGCAAAGTTCGTCAAATTCTCCAGAATCTGCGTCTTTTATTCCAGCAACATTTCTTGCAAATTCAATAACGGAAATCTGCATTCCAAGACAAATTCCAAAATAAGGAATTTTATTTTCTCTTGCGTACTCTGCGGCAAAAATCATTCCGTCAATTCCGCGGTTACCAAATCCACCAGGAACAATAATTCCGTTTATACCCTTGAAAATTTCAGCAGCATTTTCTTTTGTAATTTCTTCTGAATCAATCCAGTGAATTTCAACATCAGTATTGAGTGCATAGCCTGCATGACGGAGCGCTTCGGCAACAGAAAGATAAGCATCATGTAACTGAACATATTTTCCAACAAGTGCAATATTTGTTTTGTAAGAAAGATGTTTAATTCTGTCAACAAGTTTTATCCATTCAGTTAAATCCGGATTTGGAGTTGAAATACCAAGTTCGCGGCAAACTACGGAAGAAAAGTTCGCTTCTTCAAGCATAAGCGGTGCTTCGTAAAGAGTTGGCAAAGTTATATTTTCAATAACACAGTCAGGTTTTACGTTGCAGAAAAGAGATATTTTCTTAAAAATTGATTCTTCAATCGGTTCATCACAGCGCAAAACAATGATATTAGGATTTACTCCCAAAGACTGAAGTTCTTTTACGGAATGCTGAGTTGGCTTTGACTTATGCTCATCACTTCCGCGCAAAAACGGAACTAAAGTAACGTGTATAAAAAGAGAATTTTCTCTGCCTACTTCAAGAGAAATTTGCCGGACTGCTTCAATAAAAGGCTGACTTTCAATATCGCCAATAGTTCCGCCGATTTCTGTAATAACAACATCTGCCCCGCTCTGTTTTCCAACGCGATAAACAAAATCTTTAATTTCATTTGTAATGTGAGGAATAACCTGAACTGTAGAACCAAGATATTCTCCGCGCCGCTCTTTGTTGAGTACGTTCCAGTAAACTTTTCCAGTTGTAAGATTTGAATACTTGTTTAAATCTTCGTCAATAAAACGCTCATAATGACCAAGATCCAAATCAGTTTCAGCACCATCTTCAGTTACATAAACTTCGCCGTGCTGATACGGACTCATTGTGCCAGGATCAACATTGATGTAAGGATCAAGTTTTTGAGCCGCAACCTTTAATCCTCTTGCCTTGAGCAAACGTCCCAATGATGCAGCTGTAATACCTTTTCCAAGTCCCGAAACCACACCGCCTGTTACAAAAATGTACTTAGTCATAAAGCGTCCTTAAAAAAAATAAAAATATACTACAGAATACTATTTTTTACTAACTTAGAC
>CAVCIJ010000084.1:0-3092 GCA_963601995.1 bacterium
TCTTTTAAATACATAGGAGCAGTTTTGTACACTGATGAAGGCGATAAACTATGCAAAAAAGACTGCATTCTTTTACAAGCAGAAGATAGCAGATGAATGCAGTCAATTTTGTTATACGGACGATTTGAACCTAAGCCGATTAAAACTTCAGTCATTTTAAAATAAGTCAGAAGGACTTGGTTTATCTTCTGAAGCCTCTTTTGCTAAGGACGCTGTTTTACCGGAAGAAGACTTTGTTTTTGAAGCAGAAGTCAAAGCAGCGTTTTCAGAAAGCTCTTCTTTTTCAGAATCATCAGTTTTACCGCCGCATCCAACACCCTTTGCTCTCATCTGAGCTTCGTAGTCGCGAATTTGTTCTTCTGTAACAACTTCGCCTTCTTTTGTTCTAAGAACCTGACCTGGAAAAATCTTTTCGCGAAGAGTGTGTTCAAGCTGAATTCGATAGTCAGAATTGTTTTCGATGTAAGCAACTGCATTTTCCTTACCCTGACCAAGTTTTTCATCTCCGCGTGTATACCATGCGCCCCTTTTGTCTACAAGCCCGTGTTTTACAGCAGAATCAAGCAAAGAAGCGCTTGCAGAAACTCCCTTTCCAAAGTAAATATCAAGTTCAACTTTGCGGAATGGCGGAGCAACTTTGTTTTTTACAATTTTAACTCTAACGCGATTTCCAATAGCTTCCTCATCACCCTTGCCGTCAATAGATTCAATTCTTCGTATTTCAATGCGTATTGTTGAATAGAATTTAAGTGCATTTCCACCAGTTGTAGTTTCTGGATTTCCAAACATAACGCCAATTTTCATTCGAATTTGATTTATAAAAATAACAATGCACTTGCTTTTTCCAACAACAGCCGTAAGTTTTCTAAGAGCCTGGCTCATAAGACGAGCCTGAACGCCCATAACAGAATCACCCATTTCGCCCTCAATTTCCTTTTGCGGAGTAAGAGCTGCAACAGAGTCAATTACAATAATATCAATTGCACCTGAACGAACAAGCTGTTCACAAATTTCAAGTGCCTGTTCTCCAGTATCAGGCTGATTTACATAAAGTTCATCAATATTAACACCAAGATTTTTTGCATAAACAGGATCAAGCGCATGTTCTGCATCAATGTAAGCTGCAATTCCGCCGAGTTTTTGAGCTTCAGCAACAGCATGCAAAGCCAAAGTCGTTTTTCCGGAACTTTCAGGACCATACATTTCAATAATTCTTCCGCGCGGATAGCCACCAACGCCAAGAGCTTCATCAAGCAGAATAGAACCGGACGGAACTACATCAATACTAGTTGTATCAACTGAACTTCCAAGTTTCATTAAAGAACCTGTTCCAAACTGCTTTTCAATCTGAAGCCGGGCAGCCTCCAAAGCCTTTAATTTTTCAGACATTTCTACCGGCACTTTTTCTTCAACCTTTGCCAATTATGACCTCCAGAATAAATTATGGGCATCTAAAAAAAATCATTTTCAAAAAATTTTTAAAGATGACTGAGGATTTTTAATCTTCTATAATTATATCTACCGATTAAATTCAAAAAAAACAAAAAAAAATTTTAAATTTCCACAGATTATAAAATATTTACATTCGTTTGAGAATAGGCGATTTTTTTATTAGGAAGCGATTTTCTTCAAAAACACATTTCTTTTGTAAAAAGACAGATTTTTTTGCAGGTAAAAATTTATTTCAGCGGCTGATAAACAGCTTTTCCTTCAAGAACAATTTGTCCGTCCTGAATATTTATTTTTGCCAAAAAGCGTACAGGTTTTTCGCCATCGATTTGCGGTCTTGCTTCAGATTTAAAATTCACTAAAACAATGCCTTCTACAAAACGGTTTGTATCGTAGCCAACAAGAAGTTCGCAAGACCACGATCCATTTTCATATTTTTTTGCATTAGAAATTCTTCCGCTCCATGAAACATAGCAGTCAAGATAAAGAGACGGATCTTTTACAACTTCGCTGTATGAATAATTATCAGTTAATGTGTCAAAAGTAGGTTCTTCAAGATACGACATAAGGACAGAACAGTTGCGCTTTACGGTAAGAGACGCATTCGAGTTTAAAAGACGATTTATTTCAACTTGAGCAGCATTGTCCCGTCTGTCTTGAAAATACTCAAGTGCGCTGTTATAAGACTTATTTATAGCTTTATTGTCAAGGATGTAATGCACAACCGTGTCAGACAAATCATCTTTTTGCGCATGACGGCTTTCATCAGGACTAAGCACAAGTTTTTCAAGATTCGCTCTAGGTCCAATCATTGTTTTTTTTGCCTTGATTTTAGGAATATAAATGACTGACAAAATTACGACCGCAAGAACAAAAATTCCTGCAAAAACGAAATTTCTTATTATATCAGGATTAGGACCAAGCGGAGGATAAAAGAGCTCTATTTTTTTTGTATCCACCAGTCTGCAAATCGAAGACCATTCACCGTCATTCTTTAAAAAATCAAGTGCACGCCTTGCTACAGCATTATTCGGGTCAAGTTCGAGAACGTCAAGATAATAAGAAAGAGCTTTTTCCTGTTCTCCGCGCTGAAGAAAAACAGCCGCCTGTCCAAGAAGAAGATTTACGTTTTGAATTTTAATATCTCTTGCCTTTCGAAAATAAAGACTTGCAGTTCCCAGTTCGCCTACATAAAGACAGGCAATTGCAAAGGTAAGATAAAAATCAAAATCATTTTCGTAAACTTCCCGGCGTTCCTCGAGAATTTTTATGGCAACAGAGAATTTTCTTCGCTTCAAAAAATACTTAGCTGAATCTAAGGCACTAGTCATAAAATCAGTTCAAGCCCCTTAGTTTTGAAAAAATTTCATCAAGTTCTTTATTTAAGCTTTCAATTTCTTTTCGATCAACAACTTTTTCGTCATTTTCAAGTTTTTCAATTCTGTCAATAAGATTCTGAATATATTTTGAATCAAGCTGAGGATCTTTTAAAACTTCCTGAGGAGAACTTTCGCGCGGAACATTCTGAGACGAAAAATCAACTGGAAGAGTTTCGCTATCCAAATCAGGATTTTCCTGCTTCAAATCTGCAGAATTGTCCTGTGAAACTTTTTTTTTCTGAGTTTGAGAATTTGAATTTTTAT
>CAVCIJ010000085.1:0-19830 GCA_963601995.1 bacterium
TTTGTTAAGCAATAGATTTTTGTTGGACAGTTAATTTCACTGGTAACTACGCTGCGCGCGGCTACAATCACGGCTAAGCTTTGGTTCAAGAACAAAAAATAAATTCGTATCAAAAAGACTGCGAGTTTGCCGGCTGTTACTGATAAAATTTTCTATTTACAAAAAATTCTCCTCTTAGCAAAAAATCCCACAAGTTTTGGAACAAAACTTTAGAAGCAAGAGAAGCTTGCGGCAAACTCGACGAGTAAAATGCTAAAAGCATTTTACTTCACAATCACGACCAGTCTTTAGTTCGAAAAGAGCAAATTTTTACTCACGGGATTTTAAATTCATCATCAAAAAAAAACTATTCAATATCTTTAAGAAACTGATTTTCTGGCACAGAAATCCTCTTTCTTCTTTCAGTGTCAACCTGTTTCCATTCAGCTAAAGAAAGCGGAGTATAATCACTGAACATGCAAAAGCAATTTATCATATTGCAGGGGATTTTCCGCGTTCCGTTTTTTCCGCAAAGTTCAGCCATTCGTGTAAGATTTTGAAACTGATTTACAAGAATCTCGTCGTGTGTATTGTGAACGTGTCCGTAAAGCATAAAAGTGCGCGCACAGCCATCTTTGTTAATCAAATATTGGTGATTGTAACAAAAAATCGGATAGTGGCTTAAAACCACAAGATTTTCGCCGTCTTTTAACTCAGCATAATCTTTTATCCATTCAAAACGATTTAAATTTACGCCTTCAAGATTGAGCCAGGAATTATCGTGATTTCCTTTTATAAGGCAAATTTTCCCTTTTAATCGATTTAAAACGTAATTTATTTTTTTAGATTGATTTTCCGCGTTTTGTTCCTGCAAAGAATTTTGCTGCACAAGATTTTTATTTTTGTTCAGCAAAAACATATCGCCTAAAACAATAATCTGATCTCCGCCACAAATTTTTGAGTTCCATTTTTCAATCATATAAGCATTCATTTCAAGAACATTTTTAAATCCACGCTTATCCAGTTCCAGATTTGCGTTCTCGTGAAAAAAATGCTGGTCAGAAATATAAAATTTCATAAAATTGCCTGAAAAAGCAGATGACGGGAATCGAACCCGCACGCCAACCTTGGGAAGGTCGTATACTACCACTATATTACATCTGCAAAATTTCTATTTCAAATAAGTTTCCCGAATTTTATCAAAC
Organism: bacterium; assembly: GCA_963601995.1. Lineage (GTDB taxonomy): Bacteria > Spirochaetota > Spirochaetia > Treponematales > Treponemataceae > Treponema_D. The sequence continues at coordinate 1,185 of CAVCIJ010000085.1, forward strand.
GGAAGCGGCTGTCCAAACAAATATCCCTGAGCCTTGTCGTAGCCTGCTTTTTTTAATGACTCAAATTGTTCTTCGTTTTCAACACCCTGCGCAAGAAATTTTATATTCATTTCTTTTGAATGTGAAACAAGACTTGAAAGCATAGAATGAATTTTTGAATTTGTATAAAATTTCTGCATAAAACTTCTGTCAATTTTTATCAAATCCAGATTGCATTCATCAAGCTGCCTGAGCGGAAAATATCCAGTTCCAAAATTATCAAGCCACACTTCAAATCCAGATTCTTTCATCAAAAGAATTTTTTGCTTAACAACATCGGCATTTTCGCTGAAAGAAGATTCCTTAATTTCAAAGCAGATAAGTTTTTTATCAATGTTATAATCCTTTAGGATTTTTTCAATTCTGTCAATCATCGGCGTTAAAACAAAATCCATCAAGGAAATATTTATTGAAATAGGATAAACGTCAGAATTTAACTTACCAAGATTGTCATGAATGTCGCGCGCAATCTGCCCCAGCACAAATAAATCCATATCATAAATACGGCGATGTTCTTCAAGAATTGGAATAAATTCATCTGGCTTAAGAAAACCATCACCTGCCTCACTGTCAATCCATCTTGCAAGTGCCTCGAAATGCGTTATCTTGCGTGTTTTTACATCAACAATCGGCTGATAGAAAACTTTAATATCCTTTTTCTGCAAAGCTTCGTCAAATCTATTTATAATCCGGAGTTTCTTTTCGTGTTCCTTTGTAAACTCTTCGTCATAATAGCGAAAAAGTTCTCCGGGAATCTTTTTAATGCTTTGGCATGCAAGACGCGCATAATCACATAAAAGACTAATATCGTCCTCGTGGCGTTCATCATAATCTGCAGAACTGTATTTATAAATTCCAGCTTTTATTAGTTTTCCCCAATTCGATTTTATTACAAGTGCAACCCGACTTATCTTGTTTTCAATGTCAGACAAATATGTAAGAACAACAAAATGGTCATCAGAAAAACGCGAAATCAAATTATCTTCAAATATAAGCCTTAAAGTTTCTGTAAATGACTTTAAAAGATTATCACCTTCTGTGTAACCGTAGCGCTCGTTAAAAATCTTAAAATCTATTACATCAAAATAAATTATTCCGATTCCGCGGCTTATATCCATTACGTTATGAATTAAAAGCCACGCCTTGTTTATAAAATACGTCATTGATTTTGCGCCGGTTAAGGTATCAATATCTTTTTTAGAATCTTCCTGACGCATTAAAATATTATTTTTCTTTTTGCTGTTGTAAAGTGCCTCCATATAAGAATGACCAACAGTACAGTTTTTTCCGCGATGCTTGGCTTCATAAAGTTCTTCATCCGCAAAGTGAAGCATTCTGTTTAATTCAGCCTGACTTTCTGCCCTTCCGTAAACATAACCGCACGAACTGCTGCTTTTTACAGAAGATTCACTGCAAGCCACAGCTTTTTGATTAAGCCGCCATTCTTCTACTTTTTCCTTAAATTCTGACTCATTTATGTTTGGATAAATTACAAGAAATTCATCACCGCCGTAACGGTAGCAATATTTGTTTTCAAAAATCTTTACTAAAGATTCTGCAAGTTCAACAAGAATTTTATCGCCTAAATCGTGACCAAAAGTATCGTTATAAAATTTAAAGTCATCTACGTCGCTCATCATAACAACAATATTTTTGTTCAAGTAAGAAGAAAAATCTTCGCGAAGAGCATGACGGTTTTTAAGTCCAGTTAAGGCATCGCCTAAAGAAATAACTTGAAGACTTTCATTAAGTTCCTTTAATTTTATTTCTTCATATATTGAATGAATTTTCTCTTTAAATCTGATTACATAAAACAAAATCGAAAATAAAAAAATAATAAGCAGCTTCGAAACATCACCTAAAACAAATCTATTCAAAGCGTTACCGTCAAAACGAATTTTTATAAAAATCACGATGAATAAACTTACATAAGTCAAAACAAAAATTAAAATTGCGTATCTTGGCCATGTGTGAAACATCATCGGAATAAAAATTGTTGTTGCCAGAAGAATGTAAACAGGAGCTCCGAGAATATATTCGTTTACAGAAATAATAGCACCAAAAATAAATCCTGAAATTACAAATATATAAACGGAAATGGATGCAAAAGTTCTGTTAAAATTTTTGTAAATCCTGCAAAAAACAGTTATTGCAAAAAAAATGAGCGAAATGCAAAAATATGAAATGCAGGTAATTTTTTCAGCTTGAGAAAAAACAAATCTCTGAGGATTTTTAGAAAAATACATAAAAAGCATAAAAATCAGTTGGACAAGCAGAACTCCGCAGGAAATAGGCAGACCTGTGTAAATATTACTTTCAACTAAACTGCAGTGAATTTCTTTTTTTTCTTTAGCAGTTAATTCTTTATTTTTAGACAAAATAACTTCCTCAAAAAAATTGAATCTTAAAAAGAGTTTTAAATTCTGTAAAAAAAAATGATTTTAGTTCATCACTTGTAAGTGAACAAAATTTTGCTTTAACAAAACTTGTAAAAAAATCAGATAAAAACCACCCTAATTCAAGTATATCCCACTTTCAAATAAAAAAACACCACGAAGCAAATTTTGTAACTAAAAATAAAACGAAATGTTTAAGAAGATGTTCAATCACGTAAATTCCGTGTAAAATCTGAAAAAACAAATTTAAAAATCATTTATCAAAATTTTTTCATAAAAAAGAGAGCCTGAAAAAATTATGGCGATTGAAGTTTTTAATAGAAAGGAAATCAAATATTTTCTCACTCAAGAACAAAAGGAACTTATTACACCGCTTTTGCATAGATATATGGATTGCGATTCCTATAACAAAGACAGCAAAACTTATCCAATCTGCAATCTTTATCTCGACACACCAACAAACGAGTTGATTCGGAAATCTTTGGAAAAACCAGTTTACAAAGAAAAACTTCGGCTAAGAAGTTACGGAAGGGTTCCGCTGGAAAGCACAGTTTACTTGGAAATAAAAAAGAAATTCAAAGGGATTGTAAACAAGAGACGCACTCCGTTCATTTTAAGCGAAGCCTACGATTTTATTCAAAACGGAACAGAACCAAAAAATTCCAAAACAAATTTTCAGGTTCTTGAAGAAATAAAAAATATGATGACCCGCTACAATCTTTCGCCAAAAGCCTACATTTATTACGAAAGACTTGCATTTTTTGAAAAAGATGATTCTGATTTCAGACTGACTTTAGACTGCAACATTACAGTCCGCAGAAAAGATTTAAATCTCGAAAATGAAGTTTACGGAGAATCTCTTCTTCCAGAGGGAATTTGGCTTATGGAAGCAAAGGCATTCAAGGCTTTTCCGTTGTGGTTTGTACACTTTTTATCGCAAAATAAAATTTTTCAAGTTTCATTTTCCAAATACGGAACTGAATATACAAAAATGATAAAAGGCGAAATTTACAAAAACGGTACGCCAATTTTACAAAACAAAAATTTCTGATTTTTTTTTCAGATAAAAATAAAACTATAGAAGGTAAATATGATTAAATTTGATTCAATGTTTATTCAAATTCTTGTTGAACTTGGAATTTCTCTGATTTGCGGAGCGATTATAAGTTTTGGCTACATTATGGGAAACACAAAGCGAAAATTCTCGAAGCAATTTGCAATCACAACAATAATTCTTCCGGCAATTACGGCTGTTGTAATTACATTAATCGGTTCAGACTTAGCAAAAGCAGTTTCTTTAGGCGGAGTTTTTGCGCTTGTTCGTTTTAGAAGCATTCCTGGAAATTCGCGCGATATAACTTACGTTTTCTTTGCAATGGCAGCCGGGCTTGCCGTAGGAGTAAATTATTATTTTATCGCACTTGCAGTTTCACTTTTGCTTTCAGTAGTCTTTGTAGCTCTTGAAAAATTCTTCAACCGGCGCAACGAAAAAATTGCTCAGGTTTTAAAAATAACAATTCCAGAAGACATGAATTTTAAAGGCGCATTTGATGACATTTTTGAAAAATATCTTGAAAAAAATACCCTGCATGATGTGCGCACAACAAATATGGGAACGCTTTTTAACATTACATATAATATTGAACCAAAGCGAAATTTTGACGCAAAAGCATTCATTGATGAAATTCGAACTCGCAATGGAAATTTAAACGTAGTAATCAGTGATCCAGATTTAATTTCCACACAAATTCTTTAAAAAAATTATCAGGCTTTTTGATTTTGACTTTCTAAACATATTAAAAAATATAATAAGAGTTCAGAACGATATATTGAAAATCCACTAAAATAAACGCTAACAGACAGGCAATTCAGAATAGCATAAAATTAAGCAATCATAGCTTGCATCTCATTCTGAATTGCCCTTGTCAGAAAAATCAGCGTATTTTTAAAAGACTTAGTTTGCATGTTAGCGGAACTGAAATTTTTACAAGAGGATTTTCCTGCTCTGTTTCGAAGTAAAATCTTAATCCTGCATTTAGCGTAAGAATTTTTGAAAGTGTCTTATACTGTACGCTCGGATGAATTACAAAAGAAACATTTTCTTCGTTAAAAAATCCGTCTGCTCTAAAATCAAGAGCTGCTGAATATTCTGAAGAAAAATCGTATTCAGCATAAATCCGATCCATAAAAGGAATTGCATTATTTTCGTAATATTTCTTTGCTGATTTTCCTAAATATTCATTTGAAAGAGCGCAAATAAAATCATTTGAAAATTTTAATCCAAGACTTTTAACTTTGTATTCCACAGAACAAATCAGAGAATGCATTGCTTCATTTACTAAAAAATCCTCGTCAGTATTATTGTACGAATAGCCAAAATTCAAAGTCAAATTTGGAACAAAATTAAGTCCTGCAAAAACAGCATATTTTCCAAACGAAGCATCAAGAACGTCTTGTGCGGTAAATCCAATTGAAAAAATTTTTGGAAAAACAAAATCTGCAGCAAAATCAAGTTTTAAATTTTCAGTTGAATCAAAAACATCGTCTTCTATGCCCGCAGAAAATTTCATCAGGCAAATTGTTTTTTCAGAATCCGAAAGAAATGGAATTTCTGAGTAAACGCCGGCACCGTTTTTTAACATTCTGCCAAATTTTGGAACATCATCGCTTGCCGCAAGATATGCAGCCTCAACTGGAAACTTTGAAAAAAAACTGTTTCCCGCAAGAAACGAAAGCTGCGGAATAAATTTGAATCTAAAAAATCCTTTAAAATTTACATTTAATTCCTGCTCAGAACTTGAGTTATTGTAAGTAAAATATTCTTCAAGCCGAAGTCTGGATTCAATTTTATCCCATTCAAAATCAAGTTGCGTACGATTTGCAAAAAGCATCCCACTTGTAGCAAAAAACTGATTTTCATTTCTTTCGAGAACAAGCGCATCGCTGGATTTTATTTTGTCCTGATCGCCACCAAAAGTATTTGTTAAAGTAATTTTCTGTGCAAAAAGTTCAGCACTAAAAAGCAAAAAAAATGCCGTCAAAGAAAAAATTTTTTTATTCATTTCATTTCCTTAAAAAAAGCAGATAGACTAAAAGCATTTCAGCAGGCTTTCTCTTATTGTTTCATAAAAATTTCATTATGCACAGCCATAACAAAGTAAAAATGTGCAGTTGATAAAAAAAAAGCCGAACTTTCACTAAAATTTTTAATGAAAGCACGGCAAAATTATCAACTCTTTGATTTTTTAGTTTGACTTGCTCATTGCATTAACTTTTTCAAGGCGAGCCAAAGCTTTTTTTGTAGACTCTTCCTTATTTGCTCTAAGTTTTGCAATCACTGTGTCCATATTATTTACCATATAAAGAGGCTGAAGCGTTGCATCAAGACAATCTCTCCAAAGTGAACTTTCAGGATCCACAACATTACGCGAAAGTGTTGCCATTGAAATTGGAATATGAACATATTTGTCATGAACAAGACCAATTACAATCTTTGTTTTTCCAGCCATTGCCGCATGAACCGCATTATTTCCTAAACGCTCGCAGTAAATTGAATCATTTGCAGTTGTTACAGCCGCACGAACTTCGTAACTTGGATCAATATATTTCAAGTTGATATGAATTTTCTTTTCTTCAAAATATTCTGTAATTCTGTTTTTTAAGAAAACACCAATATCAGCAAGTTTTTTGTTTCCAGAAGCATCTGTTGAACCTGTAGCCTCAAGCAAGTCCTGACCAGCACCTTCTGCAACAACAATAACTGCATGTCCACGTCGGGCAAGACGCTCTTCAAGATGATGTAAAAATCCGTTTGGTCCGTTCAAATCAAAAGGAACTTCAGGAATAAGACAGAAATTTGTTTCGTGACTTGCAAGTGCTGTAGCCGTTGCAATAAATCCTGACTCACGTCCCATAATTTTTACAAGACCAATTCCGCCAATTTGAGACTGAGCTTCCATATGAACAGAATTTACTGCTTTTGTAGCCTGCTGAACTGCTGTTTCAAAACCAAATGAGCGGTCAATAAACTGAAGGTCATTGTCAACAGTTTTTGGAATTCCAACAACAGCAATTTTAAGTCCGCGCTTTTCAATTTCATTTGCAATATCCAACGCACCTCTTTGTGTTCCGTCGCCGCCTATAATAAACATCATATTGATTCCAAGACGCTCAATAGAATCAACAATATCAATAACTCTGTCTCCGCCGCCTCTGCTTGTTCCTAAATAAGTTCCGCCAATTTTGTGGATTGTATCAACATTTTCTGGATTTAAATCGATTGGCTCGTAGCCTTCTTCGGCAAAAAATCCTTTATAACCAAACTGAATTCCTTTAATTCTTCTAACACCGTAGCGATTCCACAAACAGCGCACAACAGCACGGATAACGTCATTTAATCCCGGACAAAGTCCGCCGCAAGTACAAATTCCTGCAGTAACATGAGCTGGATTAAAATAAATGTATTCACGAGGTCCAGCCTTTTCAAGATAAGTTGCTTTTGGATCAGTTTCTTCATCATCTTTATTAAAAACATTTACTTTATTGCGCACAAAAGAACTGTCTTTTACATAATTTGCACGAAAATCACCATGCTCAAGCGACAATTCAATTGGAGACTTAACCTTACATTCACCAAGATTATCAATTGTAAAATCATATTTTATTTGATTCATAAAAAACCTCATTAATAGGGGAAGTTACACGTGTAAATCGGCACACGCTCGATTAGATTATATTTTAAGAGATAAAAATTCAATATCTTTGAGAATTTCTGATATCTGAAATTCCCAAATCTGACTTAAAAATTCCGCAATTCAAGTTCAAGTTTTAGAAAATTACTGCACAAGTTCTTCGTAAATTTTTTCATCAAGAACAAAAAGCATTAAAGTTGAGCCTCGCTTTACATCGAAAGGAATTGAAATTTCATTTCCAGGATGATTGAACCTTACAATACTTGATGATTTTCCTTCACTGTCAACTGCTTTTAATTCAACTGCAACAGGAACAGGATATTCTGGCAGATTGTATGAAAGAATTCCCTGCACATTTTCATTTTCAGCATTTTGTTCAGCAAGTGCAATATTTACATTTACCCTTGAAAAAGCTTCAATTTCTTCATTTGCATTTTCCATCGAAACAACTACATTTGATTTTTTTGCATTCTCTGATTTTACCGCATTAAAATCGAATGTAATATTTGTGTGTGCCATTTTTGCCAAAACTGCCCTAATTGAAAGCCCAGTAAGATTCGGAACAGTTTCGAGAGGAATTTCATTTCCATTTGAAACAATCAAATAGAGCGTGAGCGGTTCAAAAACTCCGGTTCCAGCCTCAGGAAACTGCATTAAAATAGTTCCTTTTTCTGACTCATCTGCTATGTATGAAGCATTTGCAAGCTTTATCATAGAAAATTCATTATTAAATTCTTTGTTAAGGGTTCGTGAAACTTCATCAAAATTTCGCCCTACATAATCACCAATTTCATCAAGGGCAATTCCCCGGCTAACAGTCAAAGTTACTCTGCGATAAGCCTTTACAATTTCTCCGGGAACTGGATCCTGCTCAATTATTGTTCCCGCATCGCCAAGTTCATCTGAATAACGCAGCTGAATTTTTGGATAAAGTTCCTTTTCCTGCATTTCTAAAAGTGCGTTTGTAAGAGTTTTGCCAACAACATTCGGAACCATAACTTTTTCTGCGCCCTGCACACTCGCAAAAAAAACTAAGAAACAAATTATCACCATAACTGCAAAACTTAAAATCACTGTCCAAACTAAAGCTGCACCGCTATTTTGCATATTTTCAATTTGAGTCTGAAAATTTACCCTACACTTTTTTAGTACATCAAGAAATTTAATCTGTTTTTTTGAGAAAGATTCAGTTTTTTCTGAAGAATTTTTATTTTCTTCAGCAGTATTATCTTTTTGCATTTCAAGATTTAATTCATCATTTTTAAGTTCATCTTTATTTTTTTTGCTCATATTTTCCCCTGTAAAAAATTTAACTTACCGACCTTTTGTCAAAAAATTTTATCATTCAAGAACAGTTCCAATAAAATTTCTGGTTCCATTCATAAACGATTTGTAATCCATTGGCTTTTTTGCCTGCCACTGAAGCTCCGTTGCAATAAGAATTCCATCCCCAGTTTGAATCAAAATTCCCCGCTGCTTATTGTATTCAAGAACGGTTCCAGGAACTGCGGATGTATTTTTTGGTACGCTTGGATCCTGAACTGCAACTTTTGATGCAGCACGAGCCTTTATAATCTTGAGTTGAATTCCATTGTGAAAGGCAAAACAACCTGGCCACGGAGTATATGCTCTAATCTGTGCATCAATTTTTTCAGCGCTATTATTCCAATTGATTTTTCCATCTTCTTTTTTAATTATTGTGCAATAAGAAGGCTCACCTGTTTGCGGAACTGAAGGCACAAGATTTCCTGTTTTAGACAGATTTCTCAAAATACTTGTAATTGAAGTTGCCCCGTAAAGTGAACATTCCTTTAAAAGACTTTCCGCAGTTTCTGTACCGGTAAGATGCCTTACTTCCTGAGTTAAAATATCACCTTCATCAATTCCAAGTGCCATTTTTTGCACAGAAAATCCTGTTTCTTCATCACAATTTAAAATCGCTGCATTTACAGGAGTTGCTCCGCGGTATTTTGGCAGAAGAGAAGGATGTAAATTTATTCCGCCATACTTAAAAAGTGAAAAAAATTTAGGTCCAAGAATATGACCATAGGCAAAACAAACAAAAATATCAGGCTTTAATTCCTCAAGTTGATTTCTTTCATCCTGCTTAATATGTTCTGGAGTAAAAACTTTAATATCGTCTTCGCGCGCCTTGTTCCAAATCCTAACTGACTGTTCAACTTCTGTTGGAATCAAATCGCGGTGTCTTCCCTGCATAGCTGGCGGATTTGTCAAAACTCCAACAATTTTATAAGCCTGCTCTGGAAGTTCCTGCGACATTGCACTGTCTATGAGAATCAAATCTAATGCTTTTGCGGAAGCAGCCGGGCTTCCACCGTAAATAACTCTTAACATCAGCTGTTTTTTGCCTTTTTTGCTGCAATCTTTGCTGCAATGCTTGCTTTCTTTGCTAAACGAGCCTTTTCTTTTTGAGCGGCACGCTCAGCTCTTTTTTTAAACTGTTCGATTGTTTTTTCTTTAAAATCCTTGTCGCCACGGTCAATATACATAATGCCGTCTAAATGGTCATATTCATGCTGAACACAACGCGCCAAAAGTCCGTCAATATCCTCAAGTAAAAAATGCTTTCCGTTTTCATCAAGGGCACTTACACTGATTTTTGAAGGTCTCATTATTTCTTCAGAATATCCAGGAATTGAAAGACAACCTTCTTCGTAAGGGACAAGTTCTGATGAAGTTTTTGTAATTACTGGATTTATAAAAACTCTTCTAACATCATCATCTGCAATAATCACAAAAAATCTTTTTGAAATTCCTACCTGAGGAGCCGCAAGTCCAACTCCATTCGCACTAATCATAGTTTCAAACATTTCGTTTAAAATAGAACGCAAATCATCATTTATTTCTTCAGTCTTGACTTCATCACATTTTTCGCGAAGAACTTCCTCGCCTAACTTGCAAATTCTCATATTTTTCTCCGTAAAATTCAGTTTTTTAGAGATTTATTTTATTTTTCACTAAATCGTAAACGGGCAGCGTGAGCGTGTCCTGCAAGACCTTCAGCATTTCCTAAGCATGCAGCAGCCTTTGCACTTGCAATAGTTCCTGATTTACCCTCTTCAGTACGAAGCGATGTAACTGTTTTTAAGAAAACCCTCACAGAAAGTCCACCTGTAAACCGTGCGCTTCCAGAAGTTGGCAAGGTGTGATTTAATCCAGCAGCATAATCGCCAAAAACCTCTGCTGCTCCGTGTCCAATAAATAAAGAACCGTAATTGTGAACTAAAGACTGAATTTTATCTCTTTCAGTTCCGGTCTTCATTGCAAGTTCAAGATGTTCTGGTGCCTTGCGATTTGCAAGTTCTGCAGCCTGCTCAAGACTTTCTGTAATTATGATTCTTCCGCAGTTTTTAATGCTTGCAGCCGCAGTTTCTTTTGTAGACAAAAGTTCAAGCTGCTTTTCAATTTCAAGTGCCACTAAATTAGCCAGAGTTTTGTCTGGAGTTGCTAAAACCGGCTGGGCAACAACATCATGCTCTGCCTGAGCCAAAAGATCCGCTGCTACCCATTCTGGGTTCGCACTAGAATCAGCAATAATAAAGACTTCTGTAGGTCCGGCAATCATATCGATTCCAACAGTTCCGTAAACAAGTTTTTTTGCTTCGGCAACAAATTTATTTCCCGGACCAACAATTACATCAACTTTTGGAATTGATTCTGTACCAAAAGCCATAGCACCAACAGCCTGAGCACCACCGCATGCAAAAGCCTTTGTTACACCGCAAATATAAGCCGCAGCCATAATATTTTCGTCAGCATAAGGAAGCTGTTTTTTTTCGCTTTTATCTTTATTTTTTGGATGAACACGAGGCGGAGTGCATAAAATTATTTCTTTTACGCCAGCGGCAACTGCCGGAGTTACAGTCATTACAACTGTGGAAACAAGTGGAAAGCGCCCGGCAGGAACATAAACGCCTGCTTTTTCAACTGGAATATTTTTTTGTCCGGTAAAGACTCCGGGCGCAAGTTCAACTTCAAAGTCATTAAAAGATTCTTTTTGTTTTAAAGCAAATTTAAGTGCAAGATCATGCGACAGACAAAGCGAATTATAAAGTTCAGGATTTTCTTTTTCCATTTTCTGAGCTGCATTTTTTAACTCATCAAGCGGAATTTCAAAAGATTCAGGATCGCAGACATCAAATTTCTGCGTGTATTCGTGAAGTGCTGCATCTTTTTTTTGCTGAACATTTTTTAAAACTTCCCGAACAGTTTCGATGCTTGTGCCAAAATCGCGTCCGTCAAAAAAATTTTCTTCTATTTGATTTGCATTTAAAATCTTTATCATAGGCGCAATCTTAGCACAAAAAAACTTAACTTCCAATAGTTTTTGATTCTGCAAATTACTGCAAATTACGAAAGTTTTTTTTCTTAAAGAAAGACCGCAAACAGGGAAGCAAAAAAAATGAAATTACTTTTCTTTGTGGCGCTTATCAAGTTCATTATAAACGTCCTGCCAGGTAACTCCTTCCTTGTACATCAAAACGCTTACAAAATAGAGGAGATCAGCAGTTTCCCAAATATAGTCATCTTTAGTTTCGGCTTCATCGGTAAGTTCTTCTGCTTCTTCCATAACTTTTTCGCGCACACGTTTACTATTCAAAGTTGCTGTATAACTTCCCGGCTTTGGATTTGCAAAACGCTCTGCAATCACAGAATAAAGTCTTTCCATTGAAGATTTTTCATCCGGCTCTGAAGAAAAACAAGTAAAACTTCCTGTGTGACAAACACCGCCGTGCGGAACAACTGTTGCAAGAACTGTATCGCGGTCACAATCAACCCTCAGTTTTACAAGTTCAAGATAATGTCCGCTGGTTTCGCCCTTTGTCCACAAAACATTTCTTGTTCTGCTAAAGAATGTAAGTTTTCCGCTTTCAAATGTTTTTTCAAAAGCTTCGCGGTTTGAATATCCGAGCATTAAAACCTGACCATTAACACTCTGCACAATTACAGGAATCATTCCGTTTGTTTTATTAAAATCAAGGCAATTTATAAAACTATCTTTTAAATTTACAACACCTGTGTAAAGAGCCATTCCAAGCTGAACATCACAGCCCATTTTTTCAAGTTCAACAATCTGATTAAGGGAATTTACTCCGCCAGCAGCAACTACCCTGCATTTTACAGTATCACGCAAAGCCCTTACCTGCGCCATATCTGTTCCCTGCATGCAGCCTTCTTTTTCTACGCAGGTAAACAAAAGTTCACTCGCATATTTTTCTGCTTCTTTAGCACCTTCTATTAAACTTATGTTTACAGTTTCTTCCCAGCCTTTTACAGCGATTTTTCCGTTTATTGAATCAACACTGATTATAATCCGCTGCTTTCCAATGGCATTACAAAGTTCCTTTAAAAAATCTTCATTCAAAACAGGATCGCCATCTTCCCTACGATTTGAATTCCACGCTGCCGAACCGATTATAACTTTTTCAGCACCTAGCGAAATTAACTGGCGGGCTTTTTTTACATCGCGTATTCCGCCTCCAACACGCACATTTCCCTTGCGCAAAAGAGATTTTAAAAGATTTGTATTTAAAGTATTGCCCTTTTCATCAATTTTACCACGAGCAGCATCAAGGTCAATAATTGCAACTTCACCATATTTATCAAATTCTTTAATCAGCGAATCAGCGTCGTCTCTCTGCAAAACTAAATCTTTTCCGTTTTTAAGCTGAACAACGTGTCCGTCCTGTAAATCAATAGAAGAAATTACCATAATGGCTTGAGTTTACCAAAAAATAACTTTGTTAACAATGCGATGTTTTTATTTTTAGCAGATTTTACTTTTTACAAAAAAAATTTACTCTAATCAAAAGGAAGACCTACGCCCGATTGTAGCGGCCGCAGAATGCGGTTGCGTTAGCAATGGAGGCGAATGCCGGAACCGCGAAAAGCGGGATTTATAAAAAAATAATTTCTTAGCACAAAAATACTTTTTCTTAGGAAAAAAAATTCCGTCCAAAAAAATTCTTTTTAATGCGAATGCTGCAATAAAAATTTCTTTAACAAATTATTTTTTTGCCGATATTAAAATTAGAAGCGTAAAATAAAAGCTGAGTTTTATGCTTAACTTTTTATGGGAGCAGGTTATGTTTTCAAACGGAATTACATTAAACGCATCTTCCTACAAAACTCTTTTTTCGGGCAGTTCAGGGAATCTTTATGTTCCTGTAAAACCAAGTGCCGTAATTTACTCCCAATTTTCTTATGTTCACGGAACTGCAGCTTCTTCTGGAGAAAGAGGCGTTCCCTTAGACAAAGTTCGGATTTTAAACACTTTGATTCATCAGCTTGTTTCTATGAAAAAAAATGTTTCTTCAAAGCAGGATTTTTCTTCTTTGTCTGAGCAGCAAAAAGATGAACTTATAAAAAATTATCAGAATCAAATTCAGAGGGCACTTGATGAGGCAAAGCAAGTAGGTGGATACGGAATTTCTGGTGTTATAATGAAAGCAGGAAGCCTTTTTTCTTTAAATGTTTGATTTTAGGGTTTCTTATTATATTTTGAGGCATTCGTCTTAAAGCCTTGTGACGGGTGCCTCTTTTTTTTAGTCTATTTTAGGAAAAAAATTCTCGACGCAACACACGCTGCTTCTTGCAAATAAAATTTTCACTGATAATGAAAATTTCTTCTTAACAGGAAAAACTCTTTTTAGTAAAAAGAATTCTTCGCAGCAAGAAAAGTTTTCTGTAAAAAATATTTTTTTTCAAAGAAATTTATTGGTTAAGAATCAGTCTTCTGCATTACACGTGTGCCGTTTAATAAAAAAATTGAAACTACAAAAGCATTTTATTTGTTCATTTTTTTTAAATCCCGCATTATAATATTTAAACAATTTGCAATAAAAGCTGACTAAAAATTGTAATAGTTCTTTTACGAATTTGACTGTCAAACCAACTTGGAAACAGGCTAAAATATCGCTTTTTCTTAAGCTGGTTCTAGAAATTGTAATTTTTTACTGACTTTTCATTGGAGCAAAAATGGACAATCTTGTGCAGGAAATAATCAAGGGACGAAAAACTTTTTTTATTGCCCCTGACCGAACCCTTTTTCCAGAATCTTATCTTGAAGAATATTTAACCGCCGGCTATGAATGTTACTTTATCGATACAGATATTTTTCTTCCTATAGAAATTAAAGTTGACATAATACTTTCCGTTTTTACTGACTCAATTTTGTTTTTTAATATTGACGCTCCAATTCAGGATATAAGCTGGGAAGTTCTTATTTCCAGAATGAAGGAAAAATATCCAAATGCAATTCTAGGTGTTACTTACGCAAAAAAACAGTCCGCAACAGACAAACACCAGCTTGAACAGTATTTTCTTATGGAAATTGGAATACAAGGCGGCTGCATTCAGCTTGAATATCAGAAAAAAAACAATTTTGGACTTATAGAGCGCGTTCTTTATGCAAATCAGGCGATGGGGCGTAGAAAAAATGTTCGCGCAGTCTGCAATTCCGACTGTACGGTAAAATTTCATAACAGAGAAAAGGCTTTAATCCGCGAAAAATTAAATGACATAAGTTTTTCTCATTTTTCAATCACCATTGACGACAACAAAATCAGATTTGCTCCATACGAAAAAATCCTTGATGTTCAACTTCTTGTAAAAGGTCAGCACATTACTTCCAACGCAGTTTTGTTTACTTCGCGTCCGCACGTAACTGAAACTCTTTATGTTTTTGCATTCTGTTCAAAAAATGGACAGTCTGGACTCGATATAAGCAGCAAGCAGCTTTTGATTCCAAAAATTTACAACATTATGCAGGAAAACTGTATGGAACTTTTACGAAAACTTTTTAAAACCGCAAGTGAACAGTTTGGAAAATTATCTACAAAATAAAAGTCAATAAAAAGACCTGCAAATCTACTCCGCACAAATCAGACTTTTCTTTGCAGATTTTAAAATCTCCGCTACACTTTTTGAAGTTTTTTTTATAAACTTTTAGTTAGGGGTTGCTAATTATATGAATTTATCGATTTTCTGGGGTTTATTCATTCCGTTTATAGGAACAACTTTAGGTTCAGCCTGCGTTTTCTTTATGAGAAGGCAGATAAATGACGCCGTTCAAAGAACTTTACTCGGTTTTGCTGCAGGAGTTATGGTTGCCGCTTCAGTCTGGTCGCTCCTTATTCCATCTATGGACATGGTAAAATCTATGGAACGACTTGCCTTTTTACCGGCACTTATTGGCTTTATTTTAGGAGTTGCATTTTTATTTTTGCTGGACAAAATCACGCCTCACCTTCATGCAATGTCAAAAAATCCTGAAGGACCTCATTCAAAACTTTCGCACACAATGATGCTCGTTTTTGCAGTTACGCTTCACAATATTCCGGAAGGAATGGCTGTTGGCGTTGTTCTTGCAGGAATGCTGAACGGAAATGCGGGACTCACTGTATCAGATGCATTTGCACTTTCACTTGGAATTGCAATTCAGAATTTTCCAGAAGGTGCGGTTATTTCTATGCCGCTCAGAACTGAAGGAAACGGAAAGCTTAAATCATTTATTTACGGAACATTATCTGGAATTGTAGAACCGCTCGCCGGACTTCTCACAATACTTTTAACACGCTACATAACTGCGTTTTTGCCGTACCTTCTTTCATTTGCCGCAGGAGCAATGATTTTTGTAGTAATAGAAGAACTTATTCCCGAAGCAACACGCGATGAAAAAACTGACATCTGCACAATTGGTTTTGCTGCAGGATTCGCACTTATGATGATGCTTGATATTGCACTGGGATAAAAAAACAAAATCATGCGCAAAAAAAATCAGAAAACTGCAATAATTTCTTCAGAAGACTTTCTTTCAGGCTTTGGAATTACTTTATCTTCACGAACGCCCACAGAAATCACTGAGCAGACTTCAATATTCTGAGGAATTTTAAAAACTTTTCTAAGTTCACAAGAATTTCTAAGTCCCATAATCAATGTATCAAGTCCAAGCTCTCTTGCTTTTAAAGTCAAAAGTAAATCACTTAAGCCTAAATCATAAGCACCCCATTCGTTTCCAAGTTCATTGTCTGGAATTCCGTTTGAAAATCCGGAAATATTTTTTTCAAATCCGCTCACAATCAAAGCCACTGCATTTTTGCACTTTTTCTGATTTCTTTCTGGAAGTGCATTTACTGCCTGTGCAATTTTTTCTTCTGACAATGCTACAAAATATCTGTGAGTCTGACTGTTTTTCCAGCTAGGCGCATTGTCTTTTGCAAATTCCACAGCCGAAAGAATTTTTTCAGCTGGAACTTTTTCTTCCCGATATTTTCTTACACTTCTTCTGCTTTCAACAATTTCATCAAAATTCATAATTTTATCCTCAGAATTCAAAAAATTTAAAGCGTTTATCATTTATTGAATAATTTCGTTCTGTAACTCAGTCAATATAGTCTTTTTGCAGTAAATCACCTTTCCGTTCCACAAGCAAAGTAAAATCAGCAGTCAACTTAGTTCAAAAGAAACTTAATAAAAATAAAAAAAGGCACTTGCTAAAAAACAAATGCCCTCGATGGAGATAGCCGGAGTCGAACCGGTGACCCTTTGATTGCGACCCAAACGCTCTACCAACTGAGCTATATCCCCAAGTGAAGTGCATTATATCAAAAGACAGCAAAATTTTGCAATAGCTCGCTCCAGAATCAAAAATACACAAACAAAACGCCAGATAAAAATCCTCAGGATTTACTAGATTTTTTTTGTTCTTTTTCAAGTTTTTTCTGCTCTTTCTTTGCAAGATAATGAGTTTTTTTTTCGTTTAAACTCTTTTGAAACATAATCTTGCTGTACTCAATGGCACCCTTGTATTCACGACTCGTAATACCTGGAAAGCGGCGGAACCATGTTTCAATACTTTTTTGCTGGGCAGAAAATTTATTCAGTTTATCAAGCATTGTCTGACTGAAATTTTCCCTGTTAAGTTTAGCCTGTTCCTTTACAGATTCCATCATCTCAGTAAAAGACTTGTTCTTAAACCAGGATTCGTTTTCAAAGCGCTCCTTTAAGTGCTCCTCAAAGCCTTTAAGCTTTTCCATTGCGGTTGTAAAGTTAACAAGTTTGCGGAATGTAAAGAAGCAGTCAATTGCAAAAACCGCTAAAAGAATTCCTGAAATATACTGAACGTAAGGCTGAATTTTTTCCCAGTAAACAATCTTCATCATTACAGGCTGCAAAAAATGCTCAAGTGCAACTCCGCCAATACCAAATGCACAACTGTTCAAAAGGCAGATTCGTCCATTCAAATTCATAAAACTTTTTGAATAGTCCCACCACTTTGCATGGAAAATTTTTTCAAGTGCCCAGTGCGTAAAATATTCAAGAATTGAAGCCAAAATCATTGAAGCAAAAAAAAGTCTTACCCAGGTTTCACGCCACGGATAAACTCCGTAAATAATCAAAATTGCTCCAAAACCATAAATAGGACAAATTGGACCGTAAAGCATTCCTCGATACTCAAGTTTTTTTGAGCCGACCGCAACCCAAATTTCCTCACAAAACCAACCAACAAAAGAATAAATCAAAAAAAGCAAAAAAAGATGATTAAATCCAATATTTGGCATATCAATCAAAGTCATATTTCTCCTATAAAATAAAAATCAAGATAAGAACTCCCACAATTTCCAGCAGTTTTTATCCTGTTCTCCGCGAATTTATAAAATTTTACAAAAATTCTGAGCAAAAGAATTTATTTTTTCAACACTTTTTTCATCACTTTGAAGAGAAGAAAGATTTTTACTGTCAATAGAATTTTCAAGCACAATTCTTTTTCGTTCCAAAAGCAAATCTGAAACAAGATCATTAAGAGCCGAAACAAAGCAAACTGAAATTCCATAAAAACGACTGCCATCTAAAGAAATCTTATTTGCTTCTCTTAAAGCCTCAAGCATCTGCATAGTCTGCGAAATAAATTTTTCTTTTTCTTCTATAATAATTTGTGCTGCCTGAACTGAAAAGTATTTTTGACTTTGAACAAAAGTATAAATCTGAAAAAAAGGCGATTTTTCGTGCATTTTAAAATACCGCGATGCAATTCCCATAAAAACAGTTTCAAGCGGATATTTCTTTGCAACATTCACATAATCATTCGGAATAAAATTTATGGAATCAATATATTCTTTGCAAGACTGGACTGCACTTTGAAGCAAAGCTTCGCGGTTTTCAAAATGATTATATAAGGAAGATTTTTTTATTCCCAAAGAAGAAGCAAGATCTCCCAAACTCGAAGAGCCCGCCGAACTGTAAAATGCCAAATCAAGCAAAGCTTGAATAATATCATCATTTGAAAGTTTTTCGCCCATAACGCCCTAATTTTACTCCACTAAATCTTCTAAAGCAAGATTTGTTTAGCGGATTTTTAGAGTGCACCGCTGATAATTTTTCTTTGGAGCATGCTTTTTTACTTGCGGCCGGTCTTTCAGCCTTCACTATTCGCTTATTCCAGTGCGAAGCAATTCTCTTCTGTTACTGACAAAATTTTCGATTAATAAAAAATTAATT
>CAVCIJ010000086.1:0-3486 GCA_963601995.1 bacterium
CCTCTTGACAGTGCCGAAACTTTACAGCAGGAAGCTTTTGACGCTATGAACAGAATTCTTCTTGTCCTTGAAAATTCAAAAACTCCGCTTGTGTAAATTTCTTCTTCTAAAAAATTTCTAAAATCAGCAAAGAAAAATTATGGGCAGCTGGTAAAAATTGCAATTTTTATAAGGTTTTCTTATGTAAGTTCCTTTGCAACAGAATTTATGCTTCCTATGCTGCCTTTTATTGTTTGTGCGGATTTTGTAAAACTTTCAATAGATTCGCTTATCTGGTTTAAGGTTGTTACAATTTGCCTGAAAGAAACTGTCTGTTCTTCAATTGTAGATGAAATGTCGTTTGATTTTTCTGCTGCAATTTCTGCGGATTCTTCAATTGATTTGTACTGACTGGCAAGTTCAGAAATAAGAGAACTTTCTTCCTGAATTGTAACGGTGCTTTTTTCAGATGCACTTAAAAGATTTTTTGCAGACTGCTGAATGCCTGCGATATAAGAGCGAATTTCCTGAATTGATTCTGTGGTGCTTTCTGCAAGTCTTTTTATTTCATTTGAAACAATGTTGAAATTTCCAAAATTTTCTTCGTTTTTTGACGCGGATATTGCTTCAAGTCCGGCATTAAGGGCAACCGTTTTTGTTTGCTCGGCAATGTCATAAATAAGAGAGGCAATTTCGTCAATGCTTTTCATTTTGTCAGAAAGTCCTGTAATTCCTTCAATAACAATAAGATTCGATTTTTTTATAGAATCTATCTGGTTTATGTTGTTTTGAAGAACTGAAAATGCATCTTTTACATTTTGTTTTGTGTCAACAGTTCCGCTTGAAACTTCGTTTGTAAGATTTAAAATGTTGCGCGAAAGATCGTAGGCATCTTTCATTGTATTTTTAAAACTGCTTACAAAACTGTTTTGTGTTTGAGAGTTCATTGCAACCTGATTTGATATTGCAGAAAGGGAATTTGTAGATTCAAAAATTTTACTGCTGATTTTTTGAGTTTCATCTGTAAGCTTTGAATAGATATCTATTTTTTCGCTAAGAAGATAAATATTGTATTCAATCTGGTTGCTGAGCGAAATTTTAAAGTTAAACTTTTCTTTGCTTCCATTCAGCAGATTTATTGTTCCATCCTGAAGTTTTGTAAGATTCTGCCTGTACTGTCGATAATATAAAATTGAAAGAAAAATTACGACTGTGCAGTTAAAAATTGCTGCAATTATCATTTTTTCTCTTGGATCAATTGTATTTGCAGAGTTTGTGTCTGGATTAAAAAATTTAAAAAATATGCAGAAAGTATAAATTGCCGCAAGAAGAACCGGCATTCCAATAAACATTGTGCATCTTGCAGAAAGCGGAATACCAAAAGATTTTTTTGTTTTTATTAAATCTTTTTCAATTCCGCAGGCAAAAATTTTTGTATTGATTTTTGAGTAGTAGGCTTCACTTACTGAATAATTTAAAATAGCTTCAAAATAGGCGGCATAAAAAAGTGTAAAAAATAAAATTCCAAAGTCCTTTAACAGAAAATTTGTGCGGAGAATCTGCTCGCTTAAATACAAGGCAGTCAGATTTTGTGCAAAATAATAAATTATTGACATAAAAAAAATTTTTTTTGGAAAATTTGAAATGGCTAAAAAAAGTTTTGTTCTGTCTTTTATATTTAAAGATTCTGGGGATGAAAAATACTGCTCATTCAAATCAAGAGTTTTTCCAATTTGTGCGATTAAAAAATAATAAACTGTAAAAAGAAGAATAAAACTTGATGCAAGAGTAATTAAAAGTGAATATGAAAGTTCTGCCATATTCCTGCGTGTTTTTGTCTGCGTAAAAATAAAAAGCCAGTAAGAAAGCATTATAAAAAGAAAGTTCCAGATAAGATTTTTTCTAAAATAGAAATTTGTATTTTTTTTGTTTTTTATAAATCCAATCATAATTTCTCCAGTAAGGTTTTAGTCTGCTAAATCAGAATTTTCCGAATTCCTGTTTACAGTAAGATTTGCCGTTTCCTCAAGTTTTTTTGCGTTTTCAAGCAGTGCCTTTGCTTCGTCTAAAATTATTTGCGTAGAAACTGAATATGTTTGAACGCTTGTGTTTATTTGTATTATTGTTGCTGCAATGTTTTCGAATGCTTCTGTCTGCGTGTTTACTTTTTCATTTATTTCCTGAGAATTTGATGAGTTGCTTTCGGCGGAACTTTGAATTTTTTCAAGGTAAGTTTCAAGTCCACGTACTAAATATTTTCCATCATTTATGAGTTTTGAGCATTCTTCAGAAGACTGAATGAGAGAGTCTGAAGAAAATTTTATGTCTGAAATTTTTTCGCGGATTTCTCTTGTGCTTGTAACAATGCTGTTTGTAAGCCGTCTGATTTCGTCTGCTACATTTTTAAATTTCTTATTTTCTTTGGAGCTTCTTGAAGATTCAAGTTCAGCATTAAAAGCAATTATTTTTGTCTGCTCAGCGATTGTATTTATAAGTTTTAAGATCTCCCAGATTGTATTTATTTTTTCATTTAAATTTCTAACTTCGTCGATTGTATTTTTATTTGCTTCCACAATTTCTGACATTTTATAAATATTTTTATTTAGAATTACACTTCCTTTCTTTACGCTGTTTGATGTTTTTTCTGCAAGTTTGCTTACTTCCTTAACGCGCTCTTCAATATTGTGCGAAAGATTTTTTACGCTATCCATTGTGCGCGAGAGTTCTTGAGTTGCCGTTGACTGCTCAATTGAAATTGTACTTGATTCATTTGAAAGAAGAACTAAATTGTCTGTTGAATCTTTTATTGTGTTTGCTACTGTATAAGTTTGATTAAGTTTTTTGCGGAACATTTCAATCATTTTGTTTGAAAGATAAAGTGAGTAGCCAAATTCATCGGAGATTGACGTAGGAAAATTTTCGTTTTCTGAAAGATTTTTACTATTTATATTTTCAAGGCATTGCGTCATTGTTTTTGTGTTTTTTGAGTAAGATTTGTAAAAAAGAAATGTGAGTACGAGTTGCAGAAAAACATTGAACGTGCAGGTAAAAAGCATTCTTAATTTTTGAGAGAAATTTATAAAGTCAGGATTTATGGAAAATGAAAAAAAATTTTTGTATTGTGCAAAAACTATGGCGACGTTTGCAAAACCTGTAAAAAACAGTGGAATAATTATGTAAAGAAATATCTGCACAATCATTGAACTGCCAAAAAATTTTCTGTTCACTACATAGTCGTGGTCAACTCCGGCAGCAACAATGTCTGTGGCAATTTCCGTGCAGCTAGTCATCGTGTGTTTGTGTGCAAAAAGAGCCGCAAAATATGAGCCGCAAAAATATTCAATAAGATTTATTATTTTGATTTCATTTGAAACAGCGGAAGTTTTTGTAAAAATGAAAATCAGAATTGAAGATACCGTAAAGAACACAAATGTAAGAAGAGCACTTATAAAAGGGTAAATCATAAGAGTTTCAAGAAGAAGAGTGCGGTCTTTTATGTTGCTTTCT
>CAVCIJ010000087.1:0-3249 GCA_963601995.1 bacterium
ATCTTAAGGAAGTGGGCGCGGCTTTAGGAACTGTAATTTCTCAGGCACTGAGCGTTTTTATTTCACTTATTTTTATAGCAAGAAAAAAACTTATCAGCGGATTTTCAAAAAGACATTTAAAACTTAAAAAAGAAATTGTTTCTTCTATTTTTAAAGTAGGACTTCCGATTTCCCTGCAGGATGGATTTATTCAGATTTCGTTTATTCTGATTTCAGTTTTTGCAAACAGGCGCGGTCTTAACGATGCGGCAGCGGTGGGAATTGTAGAAAAACTGATTGGAATTTTATTTTTAATTCCTTCAACTTTGCTTTCTTCTGTTTCAACTTTGTGTGCTCAAAATATTGGTGCGGGAAAAGAGAACAGGGCAAAAAAAACACTTTTTGCTTCTCTTGCAATTGCTGCCGGCTGCGGACTTCTTTTTGCTATTCTGTTTCAGTTTATTGCAGCAAACGCGATTTCGCTTTTTACAAAAAATGCTGATGTTATAAATCTTGGAACAGGCTATATGAAATCTTATGTCTGGGATTGCGTTGGTGCCGGAGTGCATTTTGTTTTCAGCGGATATTTTTGTGCCTGTGCCCGCTCAGAAATTTCGTTTTTGCACAATACAATTTCTATTTTAACCGCGCGCATTCCTTTATCGTACTACGCTTCTGTTCATTTTAAGGATTCGCTGTTTCCTATGGGACTTGCAGCACCAATAGGATCACTGGTTTCGGTTATTGTGTGTGTAATTGCCTATCTTGTTTTAAACCGCAAAAAAGCCAGAATTTAAAAAAATTTTTTTAGATGTCATTTACACGGAGAATTGATTTTTATGGATTATCAGTTTACAAGAACAAGTCTTACATTTGGCAGGGAAAATATAGAAAAACTTGAAAAATCCAGAGTAATTGTTTTTGGAATAGGCGGAGTTGGAAGTTATGCAGTTGAAGCGCTAGTTCGCTCAGGAGTTGGAGCAATTGATATTGTAGACAATGACAAAATATGCCTTTCGAATTTAAACCGCCAGCTTTTTGCCCTTCATTCTACTCTCGAAAGAGACAAGGTTGATGTTGCCGAAGAAAGAATCCACGATATAAATCCTAAGTGCAAAGTTACAAAATATAAAATTTTTTTTACGCCAGAAACTTCATCTCAATTTGATTTTTCACTTTATGACTACGCCGTTGACTGCATCGACACAATTGCAGGAAAAATCGAAATCATAATGAAAGCAAAGGAAGCAAAAATTCCTGTAATAAGCAGCATGGGTGCTGGAAATAAAGTTGATCCCACAAAACTTCAGGTTGCAGATATTTCAAAAACAAGTGTCTGTCCGCTTGCAAGAGTTATGCGCCGTGAACTTTCAAAGCGCGGAATTAAAAGACTAAAATGCGTGTTTTCTACAGAAAGCGTAATTCCGCCACAAAATGATAAAGAAAACTGCGAAATAAACTGCAGCAATCTGCAGGAAACAAAGCAAATCTCTAATACAAAAAAACAGATTCCAGGAAGCAACGCTTTTGTTCCTTCAGTTACCGGACTTATAATTGCAGGCGAAGTTTTAAAAGACATTACAAATTTTCACACAACAAATTTGTTTTCACCTGTAAAAAACAAAACGCAAAAATCGAGTAAAAAAAACTGACTGAAGGGGCAGAGTTTTTGTTGAGAAATTGTTTTTTTCTTAACTGAAAATTTTATTGGTAACTTGCGGGATTTTTTTGTTAAGCAATAGATTTTTTATTAACAAAAAATTCTATCAGTAACAGCCACAATCGGTGTCTAGGCGTTTAATTGCAAAACTCGAATCTGCCCTAAAATTCTTTAAAAAATCCGTCAGTTTTTAGCGCACAAAAAAAAGCTTCTCCCTGAGCACAAAGCAAAGCAGCAAGCGGCTTAAGTTTTTTTTCAAGATGATTTCTTACTTTTTTATTCTCGCAAAACTTTTCCACAGCAAGAAGCATTTTTTCTACATCAGCCTTATTTATGGAAGTCGAATTTTCAGAAAGATTGAAAAGACTGAAAATTTTAAAATTTTCTTCCGGCATAAAAAAAACCGTCATAGAATTTTTTGATTCTTCCACAAGTTTTTGTACAAAAGTGATTTTTTGAATTACTTCGCTCACCGATTTTTTTTCAGCAAAAGAAATTTTTTCAGAATTCTCAAAAGATTTTTCAAAAATAACAAGTGCATTTTTTATAAACTCAAGCTCACAAAAGGTAAAAAGTTCTTCTTTTTTACAAAAAAAATTTTCTTCCATAATAATCCTCAAACTCGCTTTAATTTTAGAATTACCTGGCAAAGTTTACAATTAAAATTGGCTTTTAAAATTTTATTTTTATTTGTGAGGGGAAAAGCCTTTCCCCTGCACCGCACTTGCGTTGCGCCGCACCCCATTCTCCTAGGGGAATTTTTTCTTAACAAAATATTTTTTTAGTAAAAGAAATTTTTTTTAATCTTTCCCCTAAAACCCCAAAATAAAAAAATTTTTTCTTTGCATAATCCGCTTTATTTTTCTATTATATCCGCTATGAAAAAAAATGCTTTTCTAAAGGGAATGCGCGACGGTCTTCCAATTGCGCTCGGATATTTTGGAGTTTCATTTTCACTTGGAATTGTAGCAAAAAAAGCGCTTTTAAATCCTCTGGAAGGATTTATTGCAAGTTTTTTAAATTTGGCTTCTGCCGGCGAATACGCGCTTTTTACATCGATTGCACAAAATGCGTCTTATATTGAAATCGCGCTTGCAACTTTTGTAGTAAATGCACGCTATCTTTTAATGAGTTTTTCTCTTTCGCAAAAGTTTTCTCCGCAAACAAAAATTTTTCACCGTCTTTTAGTAGGCTATGGAATAACAGATGAAATTTTTGGAATCACAATAGCGCAGGAAGGTTTTATAAATCCGCTTTATAACTACGGTGCACTTTCTCTTGCAGTTCCAATGTGGAGTTTAGGAACAGCACTTGGAATTCTTGCAGGCAACATTCTTTCTGCAAGAATTGTAAGCGCGCTGTCAGTTTCGCTTTACGGAATGTTCATAGCAATTATAATTCCGCCGGCAAGAAAAAATTATACAGTTTTAGCCGCTGTCAGTGCTTCTTTTGTGCTCAGTTATCTTTGCTCAATTCTTCCAGAAATAAAAATGATTTCGCAGGGAACAAGAACAATAATTCTTACGGTTGTGCTTTCGTCGCTTTTTGCGCTGATTCGTCCTGTAAAAGAAAATGAAGAAGAGCAAAATAAAAACTGAAATTTTAGAATT
>CAVCIJ010000088.1:0-58327 GCA_963601995.1 bacterium
TCCATGTACAAAAGATTTTTACTTGAAATACATTCGCGCTCTTCCAAAAAAAGAACTTGATGATATTAAGAAAAACGGACCTAATCCACTTGAAGTTGTTTGCAGAAATTGTTCAAGTGTTTACCACATTCCTGTGAGTGAAATTTAAAAAAATTAAAGTCATCTGTAAAATTTACTGCAAAAACAAAAACTTTACAGATGACTAAAAAAAACTGCCGTAGCCCACCCGCCACAGCAGGGAAAAAGTCTCTTATTACCCAAAATATTTTTAAAATATACCAAATAAAAATCTACTGCGCAACTGCAAGATTTATACAAAAAAATAAATTCAAATAATAAGAATCATTTTATTATTTTCTAAGAAAAATACTGTTACCTCTCTTTTTAATTTAGGTTTAAACAGTAAAAATTAAATAAAGCCAAAACAAAATTTTGACTTTTTTAATAAATTTTTTCAGAGAGGTATTTTTATGAAATCATCAAATGTTTTAAAAAAAGGTCTTTGTGCTTTAGCATTAGCGGCAGTTTGCACAATCGGAACTTTCGCCCAGGAAAAAGGAAATGCTCCTAAACATCCAGATCCAAAAGACATACAGGAATTTTACGGAGAACTTGGAACTGCAAAACTAAAAGGCTCAGAATTTATAACATTAAAAGTTGGAAAAGATACTTACATTTTAACAGTTGCAAAAAATCCACTTCCACCAAAAGAAAAAGCACAAAACAACGGTGCTCCAGAATTAAATGAACAGAAAGCAAACGGAATTCCAGAAAATGCTCCTGAACAGTCAGTTCAAAATAACGAAAAACCACTTCCTGCACCAAAAAAAGCAGATATGCCTATTCAGCATATTTCTGCAAAAGAACTGAAGATTTTAAAAGGACGTAACGTAAAGCTTGTAGGAACACTTAATAAAAAGTCAAATGTAATTATTGTTGAAGGAATCATTACAGCAAATCCTGAAGAAAAAGCAAAATAATTTTCTTGAAATAAAATTTAAGAAAGCCGCGAATTTTATTAAATTCACGGCTTTTTTTTGCAGAAAATTATTTTTTCTTTGAATCGATGTAAGAATATTTATTAACACTTTTTTTACTGTAACGAAATCCTACATCAAGCTGATAATTCCAGGAATAATCAAAAGGCTGAATATTTCTGTTACTGCCTAAATTTGCATAATCAAGACTGAACATTCCATTTGCAATGACAGTCCAGCTTTTTGCAACAGGAAGATTAATTTCTGCAAGCAAACCAAGTCCAAAGTATAAAAAATTATATTCATCAGTCATTTGATACATAAAATGTGGACCTGCACTAGCTTTTATAAGCACATATTTCCACATATCAGATTCAAACATTGGCCCCCAAAAAGCATCCACTGCACCCAAAATAATTTGCTTTGACTTTTGTTTCATTCCATTAAAGCTATTCGCAACCGGATAATAAAACGCAAGTCTTGTATAATTATTTAAAGGCTGTATATTTACAGTCTGCATTGTAACAAAGGCACCGAGCAGAGAATTCTGGTAAACAAAATTACTTCGATCGTCCATTATTTCAATACGCGTTACAAGTGAACTTGAAAGTCCGTAATTAAACATCACAAAAGGACTTTGTTTGATAACAGGAAATCCGGTTTTTGGATCCAGTTCAACATTCTCCTCTGAATTAGAATTTACACTTTTTAAGATTTCTGAAGAATCTTGAATTTCCTGACTAAAAGCAAATGAAAAAATTCCGCTTAGTAAAATAATCGAAAATAAAATTTTTTTTATATTCATACAAAACGCCTTACTTTGAAACCAGATAAAGTGTTAAAGAAACGGTTTCGCCGTCTGAATCTTTCCAAACGAGATAAAGCATAGAACCGCGAACGTCCCATTCTGAAACAACATTGTACGAAGGATTTTCAATTTCAAAAACCAAAACATTGTTCATTACTGCGTAAGTTCCCTGATAAGATGCAGTTCCTGAAGAAGTTTTTATTTTTGCGCTAAAAGTATAATCACTCTGAAAACGAATTGTATTTCCTGTGTTATCAGTCCAGTTTCCGTATAAAGGCGCTGGCGTATAACATCCAAAAAATGAAAAGACTGCAAGTGTTAAAATTAAGACAGCAAAACTTGTTTTAAAAAATTTTTTCATAACATTTTCCTTTTTTTTCCCAAAAATATCAATTATTATTCGCCCCAGCCGTAGCCAGTTGATTCTTCTCCAATTTCCCAGCTTACCTGCTGATTTGAAAGAATTGTATTTCCGCTGTTATCATAAGTTGTAACAAGATAATATCCATCTCCGGCAGCGCCGCTCACAATCTTTAAATTGTCATAATATACAATTCCCGGATACATTCCCTTGCAATCCACAGAATTGCTCATTGAACCGTTTGCGCTCATATTACAACTTGTATCTGTGCTTCCATTCAAAATAAAGTACTCAACACAGCATTTTTTTTCATCTTCACTGAGAGAATTATAATCACTTCCATTTCCGTTTACGTTGCCCAAATAAAGAGTTCCATCTCCTGAAGCATAAAAGTCTGAATAATTTGTGTAAGGCATTTTTATTTCAGCTCCAAGCCCCGCAATACTTGACTTATAAGTTAAACTTCCGCGAATATCGCCGTTTACAGTTTCGCTTCCAAGCTTGTCCATATCATTAGATTTATGCATCAAAGTAAGTTTTGACTGTGAATGCATTACAGTTTTGTTGTACTCGCGGAACCATTGCTCTGCTGTAATTGCACCATAACCTCTGCAAGCAAATTCTGTGTCCTGTGAAGGCTCATTTGAATGACTTCCCTGACTTTGAATATTCAGTGAAACTACTTTGTAATAATACATTTCGCCAGCTTTTGCACTGGAATTTGAATCTATACAATAAGTTTCGCTTGTTGTAGCAACTTTCTTAAATCCGCTTGAAGATGATGTAGAACGATAAATTGTATATGCATAAGGACTTTCATTCTGTGGCGCATTCCAAGTAATTTTTACAGGATAAACACCGTTAGCATTTGCGCTCCAGTTTTCAGAAAGTTGAACATTTTTTGTTGCAGAAACATCTGTTGGCGCAGAAGGATGCGGTGCAGTCACCGAACTTAATTCACTTTCAAGATCTGCTGAATTTAATGTAGCAATTTTATAATAATTGTACTTTGAAATCTCGTAGAAAATATAGCCTTCGCTATCAACAGAAAAATCAATAACTTCCGTAAGTCTTGTAAAACTTTCTGTAAGCGAAGAAGAAATCCAAATGCTGTATGAATAAGAAATTCCATCAATTTCTGAACCAATTGCCGGTTTCCATTTTAAGTAAACTTTTCCAGCTTCCAAAGAATCATCTTCTTGAACAGTAAGTGTTGTTGGAGGACTTAAAATAAATCCCATTGCAGGATTTGAACTGTCTGAACCGCTTTCACTAAATCCGCTTTTTTGATCTCCAGATTCATAACTTGCTATTGTCATAACATAGTAATAATAATACAAACCTGTTTTTAATCCGGCACCGTCTGTATAAGAAGTGTCTGTTGTTCTTGATTTTATAAGACTTACAACTGAATCTGCTGAACTTGAGCGATAAATATTGTAATAAACAGTCGGAATTTCTCCGGCAGAATTTTGTGAAGCACTCACTGAATCCCAAGAAATTGTAAGACTTTTTTTGCTTGTTCCATAACCGTCTACAACCCTAACATTTTCTGGAGCCGCTGGAGCACCTTCAGTTAAAGAATAACCCATTGCAATTGAACTTTTTGCAGACTCTTCACCATAAGAATTTACAGCAACAATTTTGTAGTAAAATTCAGTTCCCTGCTGTGAACTTGAAATTTCGTCAGAATACAAAGATGAACTTGCATTGATTGTATCAATAAGTTCCATGCTTGAACCATCTTCTTCAATACCGCGATAAATTTCGTATTTTTCAATATTTGAAGAATCAGAAGAACTTTTATTCCAAGTTACTTGAATTTCCGAAGTTGACTTTCCTTTCCATGCAACAACATTTTGTGGCGGAGAAAAAAGACTGCCGCAAGCCTTTGTATCATCATTTGAAATATCAGTAAAATCACTTGAAACGTAGCCTTCTCCAATATTCTGAGCACAAATTCTGTAATAATATTTGTAGGAATATTCTGAATCATCATAACCTGGCGATGAAAGAATTTTATCTGTATAAGTTGTTTTGTAAACAAATGAATTTAAAACTGAAAATTCTTCTTCATCTGGAAGTGAATAATTTCCCTGCTCATCAGGCTTAACAACTGCCTTTTCAATTATATATGAACTCGCATTTTCAACTTCTTTCCAACTTACAATAATTTTATCAGAATAAATTTCTTCACTGGCAAAAACCTGCTCTGGTGCACTAAGAACAACAGTATCCCCGTAATACCTAAAAAGCTCCGCTAAATCAGAAACATTTGCTTCTGAATCCATAGCAATTTTTCCCTGAAACCAGTCTGCACACGAAGTAAAAACAAGACAAACAGAAAAAAGAATAATTTTATTAAAAATATGTATGTTTCGTTTCATAATTTATCCCATCTCCTTATTCAGCAGGCCACCAGCCGTAAGTTGTGGATTTAATCCAGCAGTGGTCATCTGAAATCTGAATTGGGAACCACTTTCGGCGAACTTCTTTATCAGTAGTATCAACCATTGTTGTTCCGTCTTTTATAATTTTAAGAGTGCTTGAATCTGTGCAAGTAACTGTCAATGAACCAGAATAACTATCCATATCTGATAATTCTGAAACAACGTTATTTACTGTAACTGTAAATCCTTCTGTTCGGAATTTATTAAGATATGAATCAGCAAGTCCATCAGTTCTAGTTGAAACATCACTCATTGAAATACTGAAAAGTGTTTCATAATCTCCAGTAGGAAGTAATTGTTCTGGAGCATATTTATTCATAGAAACATTTGCTTTGTATTTTCCAGCTTCTGAAATTCCACATAACGACCTTGAACCAAAAATTGCAGTTCCGCCGTTCGCTGTTGTAAAATCATTGCCAGCGGTATAAGACAATTTTGATTCAACATTCGATAAATCATCTTTTCCGCCACCGTTTTTATAAAATCCGTAAGCAAGAACCAGCATTGCAGCTTTTGTAAGTTCTTCGTTAGAAATCTGCCTGTAAGCATAAGTTTCTTCTTCCATAGCCGCAGTTCCGCTCGTTTCATCAGATTTTGAATATTCAAGACTTGATTCGAGTTTGTAATAAGTTTTCGCTGAACGAAGAACTTTTAAAATTCCATCAGTATAGTTTGCACTTCCTGCAGTTAAGCCTATTGGCAACAAAATTAAACTTGAACCGCTTTTCAGTATTTTTGTATCAGAACTTGTATCATCAGTTAAAATTCCATCACTTGCATTTAATGTAAAGGTTTCTTCGCCGCTGGATGAATCAACTCCAACATCAGCAAGTTTTATATATCCCATACTTGTATTCTGATTCATTGCAGTGATTGTATATGTTTTAGGACCGCGTTTTCGCTCATCAAAATTCCACAGCGTATGAGAAACTTTTTCTGAATAATAATTATCATCTTTTTTATAAGTTCCGTCTGAATCAACGGTTCCGTTATAAGATGCAGTAAAATCCATATAAAACAAATAGCCTTTATTTAGTTCTTCATAATCTTCTGTTACATCTGAATAACGTTCATCTAAAGCTTGTAAATGATTTGCATAAGCTGTTTTATAACTTAAGTCAGCAGTAGAAGTATGATACTGAACTGCATATTCATAAGCTTTTGTTTTATCCATATCAGAAAGTTCATCATTAAAAACTGTAGTATCTATATTTCCTTCCTTAATTTTCGTCCAATTATCACTGCTTCCATAAAGACGTCTGTAAATATAAGGAACACCAGCATCATTTTCGTAAGGACGATCCCAGGAAACCTGAATAGCCGTTGAACTTTCGCTTTTTGCAGCTGTTACATTTAATCCGTAACCAATTGCAGCATTTTTTACAAAGGCAGAACTTTCTGTTATATCAGCATAAGAAACTCCGGAATTTCCGTCAGACATTATTTCAAGTCCGCTAAAATAAAAATCATCACTATCATTTAATACAGGAAGAATTATGTAAGCAAAAGGAAGTCCCCACGAAATTTTACGCTGATTTACGCTTATTTCGTCCTGGCAATCAGAATCATCTATTTCATTCAAATAATATCTTGAATTTTTTAAGGAAACACTTGTTCCTTCTGCCGGATTTTCGCCATTTCGTTTTAAGGTTGAACTTTCTACATCAAAATAATATGTGTCTGCTGCAGTTTCAATTTTTGAATTATCAGCAGTTCTGTCAGAATACAAAACACGATAAATTATGTATCCTTCAGCACCGTCAATTTTACTCCAGTTTAAACTGATATTGTTTTCGTACAACGTTCCTGCTGCTGCGTTAATTAAAGCTGGTCCAAAAGTTCTTACTGAATTTTGTGAAGAAGTTGAATCATTTTCATTTTTCGCAGTTACAGTTAAAATAATTTCGCTTCCTGATTTTAGAGCACTGTTGTATCCATCAGGCTTTGAAATCACGCAAGAGTAAATTCCATTTTCTTCAGAAATTTCTGTATTTGATTCATCGCCTGTTGTAAGCAGAAGTTCTGTTTTTGAATTATCACTTGAATAATATGCACTAAGTTCATAATCATCTGCCATTTGAACTTTTGGCCAAGTTATGAAAATTGAATCATAAAACAATCCTTTTGTTGAAACCTGCGCTGTTCCCAAAGTTTTTGAAACTGACTCAGAAGTTTTTGATGTCTGCAAGCCATTTTCTGCAATAAGAGTATATTTTCTTGCATTTCCGCTTTCCGCAGAATGAGTGTAAGTTGCATAAGTTACTTCTGAACTTGTTCCATCAGAAGCAGTTTGTGTTTTTTTCTCTGTTGAAATTCCGCTGATTAAAGAAATTGTTCCGTCAGAAGATGTTTGTGTAAGAGAAAGACTTTGAATCTCTTCAGAAAGTGGCTGTTCTGTATTTCCATCATATTCAATCCAGGAAATCGTATACGAATAAGATGAATTGTAATCCCAAATTAAAACATATTTGTCAGCAAATCCATCATCAATTTCAAAAGAATTTATTACAGGAAGTTTATTTGCATCATCTGTAAGAGAAATTATATTTGAAGCAGAAACACTAGAATAATAATCATCAGCTGAAGGAATTTCTGATGAAGTTATATCCACAGAATTTTTGCAGATATAAATTTTAAATGAATAAAAGCCTTGCTTTTCCTCATCAGATAAAAAATCAGAATCACAAGTTTTTACAAATTCATTTATTTCTTCAACTGAATCAAAACCTGCAAGAACTTTTTCTTCGTCCTGAGACTCACTTTCAAAAGATGTTCGTACATAAGTTAAGATATAAATATAAAAATTCTCATCATCAAGAGAAAAATCTTCAAAATTAAAATCAAAACCTATATCAACGGAAGAGAATTTTGTTTCATCATCAGAATCATTTGTGTATTCATATTTTGTTTCCAAAACTGAATTTGAAATCAACCACGCTTCGCAGTCTGCTACACTTAAATCAGAGCTAACTGTTTTACTTCCAACGTCATCTGCATAAGAGCGAATTCTGTAAGAATACTGCTTTCCTCTAAGCACAGTTGAATCTGTGTAAGTAAGTTTTGCACCAGGAATATAATTTTCATAATTTGCAATGGCATCATCAGAATTTGCATTTTCAATATTGACTTTTAATGTTCCATAGTTTGATTCTGAATCAGAAAAAGTTTTATTTTCATCACAATCGAAATAAATGCCGTCAGCATCTTCATCAAAAGTTCCAATATAAGGAACTAAAACTGTGTAAGAATCGTCATCCTCACTTAGTAATTTTCTTTCTATTGTAAAATAAAGCGGATGCTCATTGTAAATTCCCGAAGAAACTTTTACATCAACTCCTTCAGGCAAAGTCCAGGTTACATTTATTTCATCAGCACTAATGCCTCTTTCGCCACTTACATTTTCTGGAGCAGAAGGTGTTGTAAGACGGGCCGTTTCTGCATCAGCAAAATCACTTGTTTCGCCATCAAAACCTTCTATATATGATTTTACTTGATAATAATAAGTTGCCTTATATTTTAATCCGCTTATTTCAACGTTTCTTTCGCTGCCCAAAACTTTGTAAGTTCCTAAAACTGAAATTTTATCTTCTTCATAGCAGGTTACTTCAAAAATGCAGGAATCTTGATATGTTTTACTAGAGCAATTATTCATCCACCAAGTTACAGTTACGCTTGTTCCGTCTGAACCCAAAGAAATGTCTGTAATATTTGGAACTGCCATCGAAGAACCAAATATATAAGAACTCATACTGGATTTTTCACCAAGATAAGAAACTGTGCAAACTCTAAACCACAAAGATGTTCCTGCACTTACAGAATATTCAAAGCTTGCAGTATTTCCGCTTGTTTCGCCAATCTGAACAAAATCTTCATAAGGAGAATTTGCACTGTAAATAAGATATTGCTTTGCGTTTGAAACAGAATCCCAGTTTAATGTAATTTTTTTGCTATCACCGTTGCTTGCCGTTAAATTTTCAGGAGCATCAATTCCCGAAGAAATTACTTTAATTTCAGAAGTATTTAAATCCTGCACAAATGAATTCGTACAGGAAAAAAATGTAATGCAAAACAAAAAAGCTGTAATTCTTACTGCATACACAAAAAACTTTTTCATAAAACACTCCAAATTCTTTTACTGATTTTAGGAAATCTCTAGAAATTGAAATTTTTAGAAACTTCTTTATTTTTAGATTTTTATTTGATGACTTTTAAAATTTTTTACCGTATAAAATCAATTCTGGATGATACTCAAAATGCATATTATCCCAAATTGCCCAATTTCCGCCCCAAATAAAACCTGCTTCTTCAAAAATTTTTATTATGATTTTTGGAGGCATCCATCTTTTAGAAAGCGGAGTAAACATCCAGCCATTAGGATTTTTGTCCTTTGCCCAACTCCAAAAAACTTCTTTTCCTCCGTATTTATATGGAAGAACATCAAGTGCAATTCCCAAACTATGAAAAGATTTTCTGTTTGTTCCACTGATTATCCGCCAATAATAAGCATCGGCAGACTTTAAATTTTCTAAAAATTCTTTTACTTCTGAATCTGATTCTGAAAGTTCTAAAATTCTCGCATCAACTTTTTTTAAAGGCTCAACAATTTTCTCGTGAACAGTCGTTTTTTTTCCCAAAAATGTAATTCTTTCAATTCTTTGCTCAAGACTCGCTCTTGTTTTTGAATCATAAGCCGCATCAAAAAAGAACATTGGCGTTCCCGCTCCAGATTTTCTGTTTTCTGCGGAAGAAAATTTTTTTAACTGATTTTTTTGTTCTTCTGTCATATTCGCAGGATCTTCAAGTTCTGAAATTTTATAAAGAAGAGGCCAATATTTCTGTGCATTAGAAAGTTCTTCTTTTGGAAGCATTCTTCCTTCAGACCAATAAAAAACAATATTCTCATCGTAATATGGAATTTTTAGAGTGATTTTCCAGTCTTTTACATCAGCATCATATTTGTAGGAAAACTTAATGTCAGGATATGATTTTTTAAAAATTTCTATTTCTTGTGGCG
The DNA here is from genome assembly GCA_963601995.1 of bacterium. GTDB lineage: Bacteria > Spirochaetota > Spirochaetia > Treponematales > Treponemataceae > Treponema_D. Next base: position 9,611 of record CAVCIJ010000088.1, read on the forward strand.
GGAAAATCGAAGAAACACAAAAAATTTGCGCGCAAAAAAACATCATAAAAACGAAAGTCAAAAAACTCCGCTTAAAATTCATTTTTAGCCCTCATAATAATTAGATTTCTTTATAACAAAAAAGTTGCAAAAAAAGAGTTGTCGAATAAATTTTTTTTATAGCGTCATTCCAAATTCATTTTAAAATCTATAGTTTTAGACAGCCAATTTAGAATTTTAAAAATTTAAATCTTTTTATAAAATAAAAAATCTGTACTCTATTCTGTATCCTTTAATTTGCACATAAAACTGTATCTATATCAATGGATGCAGTTTATTTCTGAAGACTTCCTGTATTTCGCTCCCAAAAAACACCATCTGTGTACCCTTGAATACTTTTATCTTTTTCAGCATCTTCAAGACGCTTTTCTATCCAGCCGCAATATTGTTCACTAAGTTCAATTCCACAAAAATGGCGTCCAAGTTTTTTTGCAGTAACGCTTGTTGTTCCACTCCCTAAAAAAGGATCAAAAACAACATCACCTTTGTTGCTGGATGCTAAAATAAGTTTTGCAATAAGTTTTTCAGGCTTTTGTGTTGGATGAGCGGTATTTTCTGCCATGCTCCAAAACGGTACAGAAATATCATCCCAAAAGTTGCTTGGACATGTGTCCCTGAATTTTCCATCTTTGCTTTCTGACCAATCTTTAGGAATACCGTTAGTTTTATAAGGAGCAATAACTTTTCTACGAATTTTTACAGCGTCAAGATTAAACGAATAGTCGTTTGTTAAAGTACAAAACCAAATATCTTCCATTGAATTTTTCCAGTTTGATTTTGCACCACGACCTTTTTCTCTTTGCCAGGTAATTCTATTCCTAACGAACAATCGTTTGTTTCTTTCAAACTCACTCAAAACAGAAGCAATTACTATACTGCTCTTCCAATCACAGCAAATATACAAACTACCGTTCGTTCGTAAAAGTGGCAAAAGAAGAGACAACCATTCGTTAGTATAATCAGCATAAAGAAAATCTGAGGTTTGAGAAAATTTTTTGCCATCAAAAATTTTATTAAGATTATAGGGCGGATCAATAATAGCTAACTCAAAACTACCGTTCGGAAGTTTTTTCATAATCTCAAAACTTTCTCCACAAATAGTTTTATCTTTTATTGATTCAAAATTTATTTTTCCGTCAGCTTCTGTACAAAAATCTAAGTTTTTTTCATCCCTAAAATCAAGACACTTTTTAAAATAAACAGATCCTTCTTCTATGCTCATATTAAGCGTCTTGTTAAGAGGTGACTTTATTTTTGTTTTTTTTTCAAGTTTTTCAGAATTATCTGATTTTTTCGATTCGCTCATGTTGCTCATTAAGAATATCCATTACGTGATCTATCATTGACTGCTTTGGATCTGGAGTATCAACCGGCAAAGCTGCCATAAATTCTTTTCTAAAAGACTTACATTCAATAACATCACTTGCCGCAAAAATCTGCTTATCTGGACCGACTTTATCGTTCAACATATTTTCGTCAGTAATTTCAAGAATATTTCCGTTTACGCTCACAAGAATCGCAATGTCAAAAAGCCTCAAATAACTATCAATTTCGCGAAGTCCACGTTTTGTTTCCGGATGACCAGGTCTATAACGAGTTCCAGAAGGAAATACAAGAATAACCTGTCCATTTCTCTTACAGTTATCCATTGTACGCATTGCGGCAAAATTTATTTTTTTTGCCTTCATTTCCTCAGCTTCTTTTTCGTTTTCTGAAATTGCGTTATTTATTTTTTTATCAAGACTCCTTGTAGGATAAATAACAATTCTTGTAAAACTTTCCGCAAATGCCTTAACAAAAGGATTATCTTCATTAAGTTTCATACCGGCAATTGCAACAATTCTCTTTGATAAGTCAGCAAGCTTTTCGCTTCCAGAATGTTCAAGCATATAGCAAAACGCCGGCAAATCAGTATTCTGATAATGCTCCATCAAAATAAGTCCGTGCTTTCCCTGCAAAACCAAATCATAAAATTTTTCAAAATTCGCAATATTTTCAAGATGACTTTCCGGCAAAAGATTATCGCCTACAAGTTTATCAAGCAATTTTCTTGTATTAGGATTTCCTTCCTGATAAATATTAGTTTCATCAATTTTATCAGCAGCTACAGACATTTTTTCAAGCTGATCAAAATATTTTCCATAAGCTTCAATTAGTGGTTTCTTTTCCATTTCTTACACTCCAAAAAAATATAAATTTTTTCCCACATATTTTAAATTTCTATATTATTGATGTCAACCGAGCCAAAAATCATCCTATAGTTTGATTTTAGAATTTGTAAAATTCGGCAATATCTTTTTTATATAAAGCTTTTTTCCCATTTGTCTAAAACACTTTCGCTTTTCAATATAAAAAAATTTACGTATAATGCTTTTGTTGTATTTCTATTATAGAAATCACAGCAAGGGGTATCGCAAAAATGGAATTTAAGATTACTAATGCTTATTGTAAACGTGTTTGGGATGACATTTCTGTTCGCTATGCAGATCAGGGTCACTTTCTTCAGGCTGCAGGACTTGTTCTTGAAACAATTTGTCCTATTGTAGACGTAATGCCAGGTTTGGAAGAAAATGCTGTTTTGGAGCGCTTCGTTGAACCAGAACGCATTATTATGTTCAGAGTTCCTTGGACAGATGATCAGGGAAAACCTCATGTAAACCGCGGATATCGTGTTCAGTTTAACAGTGCAATTGGTCCTTACAAAGGAGGACTTCGCTTTTCTCCAGAAGTTGGTCTTGATGTTTTAAAATTCCTTGGATTTGAACAGGTTCTTAAAAATTCTCTTACAACACTTCCAATGGGCGGTGGAAAAGGTGGTTCTGATTTTGATGCTCATGGAAAAAGCGATGCTGAAGTTATGAGATTCTGCCAGTCGTTTATTACAGAACTTTATCGCCATATTGGCGCAGACACAGACGTTCCTGCTGGAGACAAAGGCGTTGGCGGAAGAGAAGTTGCATATATGTTCGGTCAGTACAAGAGAATTACAAATCAGTACACAGGCGTTCTTACAGGAAAAGGGCTTGCATTTGGTGGTTCTTTGGCACGCACAGAGGCTACAGGATACGGACTTATTTACTTTGTTGAAAGTATGCTTGCTAAAAAGAATGATAATTTCAACGGAAAAACAGTTCTTATTTCTGGAGACGGAAACGTTGCTGAATATGCCTGCGAAAAAGTAACTCAGCTTGGTGCAAAAGTTATTACACTTTCTGACTCAACAGGATACATTCTTGATGAAGACGGAATCGATGCTGAAAAACTTGAATTTGTAAAGGAATTCCGTGCTGCTCACAAAAAAATTGATGAATATGTTAAAAAATATCCAAAGGCAAAATTCTTCAAAGGAGAAAAACCTTGGGGTGTTAAAGCAGACATCGCTCTTCCTTGCGCAACACAAGATGAAATTTATCTTGAAGATGCACAAAAACTTGTTGCAAACGGCATAAAACTTGTTGCTGAAGGTGCAAATATGCCAACACGTGCAGAAGCAATCAAATACTTCCAGGACAATAAAGTTCTTTTTGCACCAGGAAAAGCTTCTAATGCCGGTGGAGTTGCAGTTAGCGGACTCGAAATGAGCCAGAACTCTGAGCGTCTCTCTTGGTCTTTTGAGGAAGTTGATACAAAACTCAAGGGAATTATGAAGAATATTCACGACAATGCTTACGAAACTGCTAAAAAATACGCAACAGAAGGCGATTACGTTGCCGGTGCAAATATGGCAGGATTTGTAAAAGTTGCTCAGGCAATGATTGCACAGGGATTAGTTTGATTTTTATAAAAAGATTCTTTCAGTCAGAATCATAAATTAAAGATAATCTCTAAAAAAAAGAGTCAGTTTCGCAAATGGAGCTGACTCTTTTTTATTAAAAAATGATTTTAATTTTTCTTATTTTTTTTTGATCTTAAATCATAAAGATAACGCTTTATTTTTTGACTTGCAGTCTTCTCAAATTCATCAACTTTTTCTATGCGCGCAATTCTTGAATTCTTATTTACACGACTGTTCACAAAAAATTGAATTTCACCAAGAATCTGCTGATTTTGATACTGAACATCACGCACAAATTCTTCAGTAATTTCTTTTAAATTAGGAAACTTCAATCTTGTACGTTTTTCTGCTTCGTTTTTAACTTTTTCCTCATCAACTTTTACAAGAGCAACTAAACCGTTGTCATCTTCAACAATCAAGGATTCTGAAACAAGATTATTCTGATTAAGAACAAATTCAATATCTTCAGGATAAATATTTTCTCCGCTCGGTCCCAAAATCATATTTTTGCAACGGCCTTTTAAACTGATATAAATCTGCCCATGATTTTTAGTAAACAAACCTAAATCTCCAGTTTTAAAATATCCTGCACCGCATTCATCTTTTTCAGTTGTAAAAGCATTTTTTGTAAGTTCTTCATCTTTGTAATAACCTTTCATAACGCCAGGACTTTTTACAACAATTTCACCGATTCCTTTAGAATTTTTATTTATAAGACGCATATCAACTTCTGGAACAACTGGACCGATTGTTCCTGGAACTGTATTTTTTACACCGCTTCCAGCAAGTAAAGGTGATGTTTCAGTAAGACCATATCCAATCGCATAAGGAAATTTTGCATCTTTCATAAAATGCTCTATTTTTGGATCAATTTTTGCACCACCAATTCCAAAGAAAACAATATGTCCGCCAAAAGCCTTTTTTACACTGCGACCAGCAATTTTATTCATTCTTTTATGAATTAGTGGAAGTTTATAAAGGAATTTTAAGAAAGAATTTTTTTCAATACCTGGCAAAACTTTATTTTTGTAAATTTTTTCCATAATCAGCGGAACCGAAAGAACTATTGTTGGATTAACTTTTGCAAAAGCCTGCATCAAAACACTTACAACCGGTGGTTTTCCAAGATAATAAACACAGCTTCCGTTTAGCATCTGCATTGTAAATCCGATTGTAAATTCATAAACATGAGACAAAGGCAAAAAAGAAAGGCATCTGTCCATTTTGTTTACACGATGACACCATTGGCATATAATTGCGTTCCAAATCAAATTTTTTTGACTAAGTTCAACGCCTTTTGAACGACCTGTAGTTCCTGAAGTATAAATGATTGAAGCTGTATCTTCTTCGTTTATTTCAAAATCTGGCAAATCTAAAACATCTTTTACAGGATTTCCATTTATTATGCTAAAATCTTCAATTTTCAAAACAACAGGCGGAAGTTTTTTATCAAGTTTTTTGATTTTTTCATAAAGCCTGCTTTCCACAAACATTGCGTCTACTCCGCAGTGGCTTAAAATTGATTCAACTTCTGTATCAGAAAAATCTGGTAAAAGAGGAACCGCAATCATTCCACTATTTACAATTGCAAAATATGAAATTCCCCATTCCGGACGTCCTGTAGCAAAAATAGCAACTTTATTTTTAGGTTGCAGCCCTAAAGATAAAAGAAGCTTTTGAATTTGCTGAATTCTTTCATTTAATTCGTTATAAGTAATTTCTTTTTGCCCAACTAACGCAAGTGCCGGTCTACTGCCAAATTTTTTTATGCTATTTTTTAGCAATGCTTTAAAAGTATATTTTCCTAAATCTTCAATCAATTCCATTTTGTCTCTCCGCTTGAATATAAAACCTCTCTAAAAATCATAATTTTAGATTTTCAGTGTTCTTAAAAAAAAATTAAAAATAGACTTTTTGAACTGACTTTTTATTATATATCAAAAATACAAATAATTTTATAAAATTACGCTCTAAATAAAAAAAAATTACTAATACAAAAAAAGACCTTCGTTCTTGAAAAAAACAAAGGTCTAATTAAAAAGCATAGAAAAACATTGCACAAATAAATATTAAAAAGCTCAGTATTAAAACAAAAAGCGAACTCCTGAACCAACAATCATTCCTGCACCAGTATTGTTTGGAAATTCTCCGTCAATTCCAAATTTTATGGGAATCGAAACGTGCTCAAAAAAATCAAATTCAAAAGTAAAGCCAAGTGCTAAAAGAACATTATGATAGAACTGAATATTTTCATATTTGCCTGCTGTCGAATTCCACGAAGAGCTTTTAGAAAAACCATGATATCCACCTTCAAAAAAGGCATAAAGTCTCGTTGCAGAATAATCTCTTATTCTTGTCTTAAAAAGCTGGAAATCAACTTCAGCATTTACACTTGCATAAAAAGCCTGATATGAATCTTTTAAATAACTAAGCATTCCTTCTGCAGAAAATCCTACCACATCATTAAACCAATGCTGATACTGAATTCCATAGTTATTTATGACTTCGCCACCTAAGCCGTAAAATCCAATAGCATTGTTATAATCTATAGGATTTGCAGAAAGTTTTGTACAAGAAAATCCTAAAATCAAAAATACTGCCGCAAATAAAAACTTTAACTTTTTCATAAATTTTCCTATCTCCTTTTGAAAAAGATTTTTTTATTAACGGCAAACTTAAAAAAAAACATCAAGTCAATGCCGCTAGCGGAATTTTACAATAGCATAATTGAAAACACAAACTTTTATTTTAGGAGTCTCTAAAAATCGCAATTTAGAAACTTCTTTGTTTAGATTTCAACTTCTCCTTCAAAGCAAAGCAAAGTATTTCCTGTAAGATAAACTGTTTTTCCTGTATATTTTACAATCAACTGTCCACCGCGAACTTTTACAGTTATATTTTGATTTAAAGGACAATATCCGTTTAAAACTGCCGCAACTGTTGCTGCACAAGCTCCTGTTCCGCACGCGAGCGTTTCTCCATTTCCTCTTTCCCAAGTACGCATTTTTAATTCGTTAGGACCAACAACACGCACAAATTCTGTATTAGTTCTTTCCGGGAAAACTTTATGATATTCAATTTTTGGTCCGTCAGTTGTAACAGACTCTTTATCAACAAATTTGCTGAAAATAACACAATGCGGATTTCCCATTCCAATACAATTTACTTTATAAGTTTTTTCGTCAACTTTTAAAGACTGATTTATTACAGCTTCAGTTGGAAGCCCTTCACCCTGAACAGTAAGTTTTTCGGTTTTTAAACTTACCGGCAAAGAATCAGGCGTAAATGACGGACTTCCCATATCAACTGTAACTGAACTTACTTTTCCATTCTGCTTGTAAAGAACGAGCGTTTTTACGCCAGCTTCAGTTTCAATTGTAATAGTTTCTGTGTTATCTGTTTTTTTACCATATTTTTCGCAAATTCCTTTTATATTGTTATCATACAGATATTTTCCTACACAGCGAATTGCATTTCCTGCCATTTTTCCTTCAGAACCATCAAGATTAAAAAATCGCATTTTTGCATCGGCCACAGAAGATTCTTCTATAAGGACAAGTGAATCTGCTCCAATTCCATTGTTTCTTCTGTCGCAAAGCCTAACTGCAAGTCCTGCAGGATTTGTAATTTCCTGGTTCATTCCGTTAATCACAATAAAATCATTTCCAGTAGAATTCATTTTACAGAATTTGATTTTTTGCTTTGTTTCGCGCAAACGATTTATATCAACAAGTTCAACATTTTCAGCAGAATATTTTGACTTTAAACAGTTTGCAATCGCATTTGCTGTATCAATTGCAGTCAAACAAGGAATATCGCGTTCAACTGCATGGCGGCGCATTTTTACAGAATCTGCACGCGGATCGCGTCCCTTTGCTGACGTAGAAATTACATAGTCAATTTTTCCAGAATCAAGCAATGTCAAAAGATTGTCATTCGGATTTTCGTGAATTTTATTTACAACTTCAACTTCCATTCCAAAATCACGCAAAGTTTCAGCATTTCCTTCTGTAGCATAAAGTTTGAATCCCATATCGTAAAATTTTCTTGCTAAATCAGGAAGTTCATAGCGATCAGTTTTTCTTACGCTGAATAAAACTCCGCCACTTCTTTTCATATTGTAGCCGGCGCCAATCAAACCTTTAAAAATAGCTTCTTCCATTGTTGAAGCAATTCCTAAAACTTCTCCAGTAGACTTCATTTCCGGTCCAAGATGAGTATCAACGTCCATAAGTTTTTCAAAACTGAAAACTGGAACTTTCACTGCAAAATACGGCGGTACACGGTAAAGTCCTGTTCCATAGCCAAAATCTTTTAATTTTTCGCCAAGCATTGCACGCACAGCCAAATCAACCATAGGAACGCCAGAAACCTTACTGATATAAGGAACGGTACGGCTGGAACGAGGATTTACTTCAATAATGTACAAATCATTGTTGTAAATAAGATACTGAATATTTACTAAACCTTTTGTTCCTAAAGCAAGTGCAAGTTCACGACTTTGATTTATGATCTTTTCACGAAGAATATCGTTTAAATTCCAACTTGGATAAACTGCAATAGAATCTCCAGAATGAATTCCAGTTCTTTCAATATGTTCCATAATTCCTGGAATTAAAATATCTTTTCCATCACAAATTGCATCAACTTCAAGTTCTGTTCCCATCATATATTGGTCAATAAGAACAGGATTTTCGATTCCCTGCGCAAGAATTATTTTCATATATTCATGAACATCAGCATCATTAAACGCAATAATCATATTCTGTCCGCCCAAAACATAACTTGGACGTAAAAGAACTGGATAAGCTAAATCATGAGCAGCATCAATCGCTTCTTTTTCTGTAAATACAGTAAGACCACGAGGACGATTTATATTAAGTTTTGCACAAAGTTCTTCAAAACGCTCTCTATCCTCAGCTAAATCGATAGAATCTGCACTCGTTCCCAAAATACGAATTCCCTGCGAATCAAGAAATTTTGTAAGTTTAATCGCCGTTTGTCCGCCAAAAGCAACAACAACTCCAATCGGCTGCTCTGTATTTATAACACCCATAACATCTTCTGGAGTAAGCGGTTCAAAATACAATCTATCGGAAGTATCAAAATCTGTAGAAACTGTTTCAGGATTATTATTGATTGTTACAACATCGTAGCCAAGTTTTTTAAGAGACCAAACACACTGAACTGAAGCATAGTCAAATTCAATTCCCTGACCAATTCTAATCGGCCCTGAACCTAATACAATAATTGTTCCCTTAGACGACTTTTTACCTTTTTTCTCTCTTTCTTCAAGAAATTCTTTAGCTTCGTTTTCGCTGTTGCAACCACCGTAGAAATATGGAGTTTCTGCATTAAATTCACCGGCGCAAGTATCAACCATTTTATATGTTGCAGGAATATGAGCAAGTTTTCCTTGAGAAACAAGTTTTGCAGCCATTTTTGATTCTTTTAGAATTCCTGTTGAACCAGGAATTTTTACGCCAGAAATATTTTCAATCACTTTATCCGGATAACCATAAGCTTTGGCAGCCTTATAAAGCTCTGTAGAAAGTTCTGTACCAGTTTCTTTTATACGAAGGAATTCTCTTTCCATCTTTGCAAGATTCTCAAGATGAGCAAGAAACCAAATATCAATTTTTGTAATACTATTGATTTCTTCAATAGACATAATTTCACGCTTAATTGCCTGGAAAATCGCAAAAATTCTTTGGTCAGTACATTCGCCAATTCTACGCCTTATGTTCTCGTCGCTTTCTTCTTCAAAAACAGGCAAATTCAATGAATTTACACCAACTTCTGCACCACGCACCGCTTTCATAATCGCTGTTTCAAAATTATGACCAATCGCCATAACTTCGCCGGTTGCTTTCATCTGCGTTCCAAGTTTCCTTGAAGCATACACAAATTTATCAAAAGGAAATTTCGGCATTTTTACAACAACATAATCCAAAACAGGCTCAAAGCAAGCCGCAGTCTTTTTAGTAACAGCATTTGGAATTTCATCAAGCGTATATCCAATCGCAATTAAAGTTGCAACTTTTGCAATCGGATAACCAGTTGCCTTTGAAGCAAGCGCAGACGAACGGCTTACACGAGGATTTACTTCAATAACAGCGTATTCAAAACTATCTGGTTTTAAAGCGAACTGACAGTTACAACCGCCTTCCATTCCTAAAGAAGAAATTATATTAAGAGCTGCAGAACGCAACATCTGATATTCTTTATCACTTAAAGTTACAGCAGGAGCAATAACAATAGAATCTCCTGTGTGAACACCAACCGGATCAAAATTTTCCATTGAACAAACAGTAAGCACATTTCCAACACTGTCTCTCATAACTTCAAATTCAATTTCTTTCCAACCGGAAATACATTTTTCAACAAGAATCTGATGAATTGGAGAGCGATGCAAACCATTGTGTGCAATTTCATCAAGTTCTTCATCATTGTTTACAATTCCGCCTCCAGTTCCACCAAGAGTAAAAGCCGGACGAATAATTGCTGGAAATCCGATTTTATTGTGAACAAAGTCAACTGCATCTTCGTAAGTTGTAACAACTTTTGAAGGAATACAAGGCTCACCTATTGATTCCATTGTATCCTTAAACATCTGGCGGTCTTCTGCCTTATCAATGGTCTCTGGTTTTGCCCCCAAAAGCCTTACATTATGCTCTTCTAAAAATCCTGACTTCGCAAGTTCCATACAAAGAGTTAATCCAGTTTGTCCGCCAAGAGAAGATAAAATTGAATCAGGTTTTTCTTTTTCAATGATACGCTGAATTGTTTCTGGAATAAGAGGCTCAATATAAATATGATCTGCCATTGCGTGATCGGTCATCAAAGTTGCCGGATTTGAATTTACAAGCACAACTTCAAGTCCCTGCTCTTTTAAAGCCTTGCAGGCCTGACTTCCCGCATAGTCAAATTCCGCAGCCTGACCAATAATAATAGGTCCTGAACCAATCACCATAACTTTGTGAATTTCTGGATTTAATGGCATTTTTTTCTCCAAATTTAAATTTTTATTTTACGATATAAATTTTTTATAAAAAAAGCGTTGATTCATTATTTAAAACCAACGCATCTAAAATTATCTTTTAATTGCTAACTTTTTAGTTTTCTTAATTGTAGAAGCAAAATATTTTATTGAATCAACTCGTTCATAATTTGCTTTAAAATTCTTTAAATAATTATGATTATTGATTAACTGAACGAATTCATCAAAAAGAAAACTTGTATCAAGCGGACCAGAACATGCTTCCGGATGAAATTGAACACTGAATGCAGGAATTTTTGTATAAGTAATTCCCTCGCAAGTTCCATCATTTGTATTTACAAAACTTAAAACTGCACCGTCAGGAAGACTTTCGTTTTTAACTGCATATCCGTGATTTTGAGAAGAGATATAAACTCTTCCTGTAGAAAGATGCTTTACAGGCTGATTTGCACCACGGTGACCATATTTTAATTTCATCGTTTCAGCACCATTTGCCAAAGCCAAAAGCTGATGTCCAAGACAAATTCCAAAAACTGGAATTCCTGTTTTTAACAATTTTTTTATTTCTTCAATGATTTCAACGTTTTCTGCAGGATCTCCAGGACCGTTGCTAAGCATAATTCCGTCTGGATTTAAAGCAGCAATTTCCTTTGCCGTATAAGAACTTGGAACTGTAATAACTTCAAGACCACGCTTTAACAGTTCACGCCGAATATTTGCCTTTGCCCCAAAATCCCAAAGCACAACCTTTTTTCCTTTACCATCGCGCATTGCAACAGCTGGATCATTTTCTTTTGTTCCGTCAGCTCTAACAGGAACAAAACGATATTTTGCACTTTCAGAAAAAACCACATCAGCAGGCTCTTCTATTGGACTAGCACTTCCAGTCACAGAAGAAACAGCATTTTCAATTTTATAAGACTTTATTTTTTTAAGAAGAATTTTCTTTGAATTTTCATCTCTTAATGAATTAAAAGCATTTTTTGCTTCGTCAGAATCTCCTGAAATCAGCATTCCGTTCATAACGCCAACTTCGCGCAAAACCTTTGTTAAAGCTCTTGTATCAATATCATAAAGGCCGATTATGTTTTGAGATTTCAGGTAGGAATCCAAGTCACCTTGATTTCTAAAATTTGACGGTTGCTCGCACCACGAACGCACAATGTATCCTTTTAGATTACATTTTGCACTCTCAAAATCACTTGGAATTATTCCGTAATTTCCAATAAGCGGAAATGTCTGAGTAACAATTTGGCCGTAATAACTTGGATCTGTTAAGGTTTCTATATAACCATTCATTCCAGTTGTAAATACCGCTTCTCCAACAATAACTCCCGAAGCACCAAAACTTTTTCCTTCAAAGACTTGTCCATTAGCGAGGACTAAAACCGCTTTACTAGAATTTATCATACTAGGATTTGAGTATATTGAATTTCTTATAAATTGTACATATAAGCACAAAAAATTTAAAACTGACAAAAATCATAATCCAATCAAAAATAAAATCTACTTACAATGTAAAACTGTCGCAGCACAGCAAAATTTAACTCTATCAGCATTTCCAGGTCAAAATAAGATTGTATAATTGAAAAATAAAAATTATTATTTACGAGATTTTGAATTTTCAGGAGCGATTTATATGAAAAATTTATATGAAATAGGACAAATGATTGAAACTAAAATTGTTGCAATTTCTGACGATACAATTTTTTTAGATTTAGGCTTAAAAAGTGAAGGAATTTTAGACAAATCAGAACTAACAGATGAAAATGGAAATCTTTCTGTAAAAGAAGGCGATTCTATAAAAGTTTATTTTGTTGGAAGTCAAAACGAAGAACTTCATTTTACAACAAAACTCAGTGGTCAAAATGCAGATTCTTCTATTTTAGAAAATGCCTGTAAAAATGAAATTCCAGTTGAAGGGCATGTTACAAAAGAAATTAAAGGCGGATTTGAAGTTATGATTGGAAACAATCGTGCTTTTTGTCCTTACTCACAAATGGGCTACAAACAAAGAAAAGAACCTGCTGAATACATAGGAGAACATTTAACTTTTAAAATTTCTGAATATAAAAATGACGGAAAAAATATCGTTGTTTCAAACAGAGCAATTCTTGTATCGCAGGAAAATGAAAAGAAAAATGAACTTTCAAAAAAAATTCAACTCGATGCAATTGTAAAAGGAAAAGTAAAATCCATTGAATCTTACGGAGCTTTTATTGATTTGGACGGATTTCAAGCCTTACTTCCAATTTCTGAAATTTCACATTTAAGAATCAGCAATGTTTCCGACGTATTAAAACCTGGACAAGAAATTTCAGCAAAAGTTATAAAAGCAGATTGGGAGCACGAAAGAGTTTCCCTAAGTATGAAAGAGCTTGAAAAAGACCCATGGGAAAATGCAGCTTCCATTAATGAAGATGATGTTTTTGAAGATGCAAAAATTTCGCGCGTTACAGATTTTGGTGTTTTTGTAAATTTATTGCCTGGAGTAGATGGTCTTGTTCACATTTCAAAGTTAAATGTTGAACGAAACACAAATCTAAAAAAAGTTTACAAAGCCGGAGACAAGATGTCTGTTACTGTAGAAAAAGTTGATTTGGAAGAAAGAAGAATTTCTCTTGCGCCAATAACTTCAAATGAAAAAGAAAGCGTAAGTGAATATCTTTCAAGCCATAATTCTGACAGTAGCGGAGAAACTTATAATCCGTTTGCAAAATTTTTAAAGAAATAATTTTTTTGATAAACAAAATTTTGCATCTGTGGAATAAAATTTCTTCTACAGATGCAAAATAAAAAAAAGCCTTAAACTTCCTTCAAAGCCAAATTTATTTCATTCATAGAAATTTCATTTTTTCCACTTTGTGACAAAATCAAAGCAGCCTTATTCAAAACACTTTCTATCTTTGCACACGAAAATCCTTTAAATTTTACAGCCAAATTTTCAACAGAACAATCAGAAGCTAAAATCTTGTCTTTTGAATACATTTTTATCAAATCGCGGCGTGCATTTTCGTCTGGGAACGGAACTTCAATTTTTGCATCAAAACGACCTGGTCTTACCAAAGCCTCATCAAGTGCAGAAATACTGTTTGTTGCCGCAAGAACCAAAATTCCCTGATTTGCATCAAATCCATCAAGTTCATTTAAAAGTGCTGTAACAATTCGCGTATTTTCAGTTTCAATTGCAGAACCAGAATAATTTCTTCGCGTTCCAATTCCGTCAAATTCATCAATAAAAACAATACACGGTGTTTTTCGTCTTGCCTTTTTAAATAAAAGTTTTACTTTCATCGGACCTATCGCCATAAACATACTTTCAAAATCTGTTGCCTTAGCCGGAATAAAATTTACCTTAGCTTCGCCGGCAAGTGCTTTTGCAAAAAGAGTTTTTCCGTTTCCCGGCTGACCAGAAAGCAAAATTCCTTTTGGCATACGAATTCCCTTTTTTGCATAAATTTCAGGATTTTTCATAATATCCATAATTTGAATCATATATTTTTTCAAAGAATCCATTCCAACAATATCTTTAAAAGTCTTTCCTGTTTTATGAACAACTTTAAATGTATTCGGCGAAATAAATTTCACAAAAACAAAAATAATAACTGCAAAAAATATTATGTAAAAAACAGCGTCTAAAATTGAAGTAAAAATTTTGTCATAATCTTTTTTTTCAGAAACCTTAACTCCATTAAGCAAAAGAAATTCTTTTAAATTCGTAGAATCAGGATTTTCTGTATAAAAATCAATTTCTGAATTTTTTACATCGGATTTTGAATTTTCACTGTCAGAAATTTCATTTTTCAGGTGAAAAACAATTTTATCTTTTTCTATGCAAACATCATAAATTTTATTTTGCTCTGCTAATTCATAAAAAGTTTTGTAATCGTAAAAATTACCATTCTTTTTACCAAACAAAGATAAAATTTCATCATCAAAAATAAAAAATACTGCTGCAATTAAAATAAAAATAATTAAAACCGAAAATTTAGCATTTTTGTGTTTTGTCATAATAAAAAAATATAGATAAATTTATTTTTCATATCATCTAAAAAATCAAAATCTCCAAACAGAAAATTTTCTTAGAAACGCACCACACAAAATCCTCGCTTCTATAAAAAAAACTTTGCATAATAACGAGGATTTTTTTTGAAAAACAAATTTGTCAGTAAACTCAGCCTCCGAATTCGTCATATCTTAAACGTATTTAGAAAAAAAACAACTTCCTAGACAATATAAATGCTTTTTATTAAAATGGTGTGCTATCTATATAGAAGAAATTTAAAGAGGAAGTTATGCCAAAAATTGAAGTCAACGAAAAATTATTTTTTAATCTTCTTGGAACAAAATACGATTGGGATACATTTGAAAAAAAACTCACTTTTGCAAAAGCAGAACTTGATGAAAAGCCTAACGAAAATGAAAGCGAAGATGAACGCGTTATAAAAATTGAACTTAATGACACAAATCGTCCTGATTTGTGGGCAGCTGGTGGTCTTGCAAGATGTCTTCGCGAACACGAAGGAAGCAAACACTCAGATTACAGCAAATTTCTTTCAAGTAAAAACAATTTAAAAGATACAGCAAACAGACTTGCAATCGTTGATTCTTCATTAAAAAATATTCGTCCATTTATGGTTGCATTTGTTATCAGCGGTAAGGCAATTGATAATGCAATGCTGATTGACATTATGCAAACTCAGGAAAAACTTGCATGGAATTTTGGAAGAAAAAGAAAATCACTTTCTATGGGAGTTTACCGTGCACAAAACTTAAAATGGCCGGTTCATTTCACAGCAGATGATCCAAATTCAGTAAGTTTTGTTCCGCTTCAGAGCGATAAAAAAATGACACTTCGCGAAATTATAGAAACTCATCCAAAAGGAAAAGAATACGGCTGGATTCTAAAAAATTGTGATAAATATCCAGTTCTCCACGATGATTCTGGCGAAATTATGAGTATGAGTCCTATTATCAACAGTTCAACACTTGGTCAGATTGAAGTGGGCGACAAAGAATTAATGGTTGAACTTACTGGCGATAATATGGAAAATCTTATGCTTGCGGCAAATATTGTTGCATGCGACTTCTTTGATGCAGGATATGAAATTCTTCCAGTAAAAGTTCATCACGAATACGAAACAGAATTTGGAAAAGATATAATAGTTCCTTATTATTTCCAGCAGCCAACAAAGTCTCATCTTTCTGCAATAAATAAAAAACTTGGTGTTGACCTAACAAAAAATGAAGTTATAAAAGCACTTGAACTGATGGGAAGCAAAGTTGAATCTCAAGATATTCCTGCAGAAGAAAATAATAAGGCTTATTTAAAAACGAATCAAAATGACGTTCTCTTTACATTGATTCCAGCTCCATACCGAAATGATTTTTTGCACGAAGTTGATATTATTGAAGACGTAATGATTGGACGCGGACTTGATACATTTGAACCAACTGCACCAAATGATTCTACAATCGGTCGTCTATTGCCAATCACAAATTACAGCAGAAAAGTAAAAAATATTATGGTCGGTCTTGGATATCAGGAAATGATTTTCAATTATCTCGGTTCAAAAAGAACTTATATCGACAATATGGGAATTGATGGAAAAAATGTAATTGAAATAGCAAATCCAATGAGCGAAAATTACCAGTTTGTGCGCCCGTCAATTATAGCATCCTTGTTCGAAGCTGAATCACAAAGTGCAAACGCTGTTTACCCTCACAAAATTTTTGAAGTTGGAAAAGTTGCATTTATCGATCCAAGTGAAAATACTGGAACTAAAACAATTCAGTCTTTAGGATTTCTTACAGCATCAAACAATGCAAATTTCAACGAAGCAGCAAGCGAAGTAAGCACCTTGCTTTATTATCTCGATCACAAATACGAGGTAAAAGAAACAGATGATCCACGCTTTATTCCAGGACGTCAGGCAGGAATTATGGTTCATGGAAAGCAAGTTGGAATTTTTGGAGAAATTCACCCTCAAATTCTCGAAAACTGGCAGGTTGGAGTTCCTTGTGTTGCCGGAGAAATGGACTTAGAGTATTTAATGGCGACTGAACCTAAGGAACATCAAAAATCAGTTCATAAAACTGAAGAAAATCAAAAAAATCCGCAAAAAAAGGAATCTTCAGCAAAAGAAAAATCGCAAAGTGAACAATCAAAATTTGCAGAAAATCAGGTTGAGCACTTTAACAAATATGTAGAATTAAAAGTTGCAAAAGTTGTTGATATAAAATGCAATCCTGAAGGTGAAAAACTTTACATTGAAACTTTAGATGACGGAAGCGGAACACCTCGTATTATTCAATCAGGTTTACGTCCTTATCTGAAAGAAGATGAAATTCTTGGTAAAAATGTAATTATTGCAGCAAATCTGACTCCACGAAAAATGCGCGGAGTTGAAAGTCACGGAATGTTACTTGCAGCTGATTATACAGAAGATGGACAGGGAAAAGTTGAACTTCTAACAGCACCTTGGGCTGCTCCAGGAACTCAAGTTGTTCTTGAAGGCACACAACCATGTTCAAAGCCTGAAAAAATCGACATTGATCGTTTTTGCAAGATTGAATATAAAATTGAAAATTTCAGTGCAACGGCTGCCGGCAAAAAACTTTATGCAGACGGAAAAGTCATTACAACAGAAAAAACAAAGGACGGCGAAATCTCTTAATAAAAAAAATACAAATTAAACAAAAAAGACGCAGTTTCAAAAATAAGGCTGCGTTTTTTTTGTTTTAAATTTTTTTCAATAAAAAAACGCCCGTTTGCAAGACAAAATCTCACTCACGGGCGTTTTTAAGATTTTTTAGTAATTATACAAAAACTTATTTTTTAATGTTATAAGCAGCAAATCCAGGATAACAAGCAGAACCACCAAGTTCTTCCTCAATTCTAAGAAGCTGATTGTACTTAGCAACACGTTCTGAACGGCTTGGCGCACCTGTTTTAATCTGACAAGTATTAAGAGCAATTGCAAGGTCAGCAATTGTTGTATCTTCTGTTTCTCCTGATCGGTGAGAAGCAATTGCTGTATATCCAGCTTTGTGAGCCATCTTAATTGCTTCAAGAGTTTCAGAAACTGAACCAATCTGATTGAGCTTAATCAAAATTGAGTTTGCAGCTCCCAATTTAATTCCCTTTGAAAGGCGTTCAACATTTGTTACAAACAAATCATCCCCAACAAGCTGAACCTTATGACCAATTTTCTGAGTCATCTTTACCCAGCCTTCCCAGTCCTCTTCATCAAGACCATCTTCAATTGAAACAATTGGATATTTATCAACCAAAGATTCCCAGTGAGCAATAAGTTCATCCGTTGTAAAATCTTTTCCTGATTTTGGCTGATGATAGAAACCTTTTCCTTTTGGAGATTTCCATTCAGAAGAAGCCGCATCCATTGCAATCATAAAATCCTTTCCTGGCTTATAACCAGCAGCCTCAATAGCTTCAAGAATCTTTTCAATAGCTTCTTCATCACTGCCAAGTTTATTTGGAGCAAATCCACCTTCATCACCAACAGCTGTAACATCACCCATTTTTTTAATAAGATCGTGCAATTTATGGAAAACTTCTGTACACCATCTCAAGCCTTCCTTAAATGATGGAGCACCAGCAGGCATAATCATAAATTCCTGTGTATCAACAGCAGAGTCGGCGTGAGCACCACCGTTAAGAATATTCATCATAGGAACAGGAAGTTTTGTTCCTTGAACTCCGCCCAAGAATCTATAAAGAGGAATCTGAAGCGAATTAGCAGCAGCACGTGCAGCCGCAATTGAAACTGCCAAAATAGCATTTGCGCCAAGATTTGATTTATCTTTTGTTCCGTCAGCTTTGAACATAGCAGCGTCAACTGCATAAGTATCAGCAGCATCAATTCCAATAACTACCTTTGCAATTGTTGTGTTTACATTGTTTACAGCTTTAGAAACACCTTTTCCACCAAATTTAGATTTATCTCCATCTCGAAGTTCAAGAGCTTCAAATTCACCAGTAGAGGCTCCAGAAGGTGCTGTTCCAAGAGCAACAGTTCCGTCTTCAAGATGAACTTCTGCTTCTACAGTAGGATTTCCACGTGAATCAATAATCTCACGTCCGATAACTTTTACAATCTTTGTAGATTTCATTTTATCCTCCAATAAAAAATTAGTATTAGTTTACTTTAGTTAGCATAGACTAATAATAAAATACAAAATAATCAAGCAATAATCTACTGACTAAAAATGATTATACGGATTAAAAATGAATTCATTTATTCAAAAACACGTGCCGTAAATTCAACAGAAAATTTTCCATTTTCATATTTAACCAAATTTAAACCACAGTTTGGAATTTTTACCGAAGCAAATTTTTGCACAGGCCAATTACAAAATTCTTTCAGCAAACCACGAACAACGCCACCATGACATACAATCAGAATATTTTTACAATCATTCTTCTTCAAATCTTCTATAAATCTGTCAATTCTTCCAAAGAAACTTTCATATGATTCAGCACCAAAATCAGCTTTATATTCCAGCGGATTCAAAAACCAATTCTTCAAATTCGAAAATTTTGGATTTTCTTTAAGTTCAGCAAAAGTATGCCCTTCTGCACTTCCAAAAGAAAATTCTCTTATTCTATCATCAAGCACAATCGGAGCTGCAGAATATTCGTTCATAATTTCCGCAGTTTTTTTTGCCCTTACAAGCGGACTCGAATAAATTTTGTCAAAAACAATTCCATTTTTAAAAACAGCCACACTAACCTCTTGTGCAAGTTTAATTCCTTCTTGATTCAGAGGAACATCTGTAGAACCCTGAATTCTAAGTTCCTTATTCCAGTCAGTTTCTCCGTGACGCATAAAATAAATATTCATAGAACAACTTTATCAAAAAAATCACACTGTATCAAAATCAAAATAAAATCTAGAATAAAAAAAATATTTAGGAAAAATTTATGGACGATGAAGAGTATTACGAAAAAATGCGAAATCATAATCTCAATAAAATAAAAATTTCTCACTTAACAAAAAAATCAAAATATTCAACGTGGAAAATCAATCAAGGTCGTGAAGACGCTGAAATGCTGCAAGAAAAAAATTCTCTTACCGAATTTGAAAAAAACAATTTCGAACTTGAAGATAACTAATTTTTTATTTTTGCGCAAATTTTTTTTGTAGCCGGCGTGTCAGGGCTTGCTAACGCGCGGTATTTTTGCTTCGCAAAAACACTACCTTCGGTACCCTTCTATGCCGGAGCGAATTTTTCTTTTCAACAAAATAGAATTTTCAAAAACAAAAATTTTTTATTTTTTCACTTTAATAAATACACGCTAAATAAACTTGCAAAAACAATTATAATTTTATATACTAACTTTCACTTGCCGAGATGGTGGAATTGGTAGACACAAGGGACTTAAAATCCCTCGACAGCTAATACCGTCGTGCCAGTTCGATTCTGGTTCTCGGCAGCAAGAGCTAATCTGAAAAGGTTAGCTCTTTTTTTATTTCGCACTAAAATAATATCATAAATAAAATCCCTATACTAATAAATAGTTATAAATTTCTAAATTATTGACAGCAACCTTAACCTTCGCAATAATAAATTTATGCAAGAAACTAATATTCATAACAAAGCAAACAGTATTCGTGACGTTATCCGCTATTTAAAAAGATTTAAAAATGCTCTTGTAATTATTTACATCGATGAAGAAACTATAGATTCTCCACTTTTTATAAATCATATCAGAGACATTTGTCTTATCCACGAATCAGGTATTCGAGTAATTCTTGTACCCGGCGCAAAAAAAAGAATTGATGAAATTCTTTCAAAAAATAATATTTCCTGGTCTTTCCACAATAACTGTAGAATCACTGGAGAAGAAGCAATTCCTCTAATAAAAATGGCAGCTTTTGATGTTTCCAATCAAATTATGACAGCTTTTGCCGGCGAAAAAATTGGTGCTGTAATTGGTAACTGGGTTCGTTCTCGTGGCAAAGGTGTCATCAACGGATTTGATTATGGTTCCAGCGGAGAAATTGACAAACTTGATGTAGAATCTATAAACAAAATTTTAGACAACAGATTTATTCCTATCTTTCCTTGCATCGGATGGAGCATTGCAGGAAAACCATACAATATTTCTTCTATCGAACTTTCTGAACAAATTGCAACTCACCTAAAAGCAGACAAACTTTTCTTTCTTGTAAAAGATGCTGTTATTAACGACTGTTCATTCATAATTCCAAAATCTATAAGTGTTAGTCCAGATGGAAATATTCCAGCAATGAGTCTAGACGAGACTGAACTTTTTATAAAAACTAACAAACATTCATTAGCTAATAAAACAACTAACAATCAATCGTTAGTTGAAAAAATTTTAAACCTTCTCGAACTAGCAAAATCAGCTTGTTCACAAGGTGTTACAAGGACTCATATTTTAAACGGATCTTTTGATGGAAGCATTCCATGTGAAATATTCAGCGACTTTGGTTCAGGAACAATGATTTACAAGGAAAACTATGGAAAAATCCGCGAAATGACTTTTGATGATATAGGAACAGTTTTGTCCCTTATGCAACCATTTGTTAACAAAGGAATCTTACTTCCTCGTACAAAAGAAGATTTATCTCTCAACTATAAATATTACATTGTTTATGAACTTGATGGAGCAATCAGGGCCTGTGCATCTTTAATTCCGTATAAGGATGGGCAATTGGAAATTGCAGGCGTTACTGTAGCCCAAGATTATTCAAAGATAGGAATTGGTCCTATGCTTATAAAAAATTTAATTCAAAAAGGAAAAGATAGGCATGCAAAAAGTATATTTTTGCTCACAACACAAACATCAGATTGGTTTGAAAGTTTAAATTTCAAAACAGATTCTATTGATTCAATTCCAGAAGAAAGAAAGAAACTTTGGACAAAAGATCGCGGTTCAAAAGTAATGCGTTTGCAAATATAAAAGTTTTCACGTGAAACATTTATTACTTTTTCCTAAGCTTTTCTAAAAACAGCATATTTTTTTATTAGAAAAAGTATGCTGTTTTTATTCTTTTTATACTTATTTTAAATTCACATCAGGAAAAGATTTACCAAAGTTTTAAATTTAAAAAGCTTATATCACAAAAAAAATCACTGTAAAATCATTCATCATTATTTCAATATCACAGTAGTAAACAACATAAAAAAAATTCATCATGATTCAACTTAACATTTGGCTTTTTATATTTCTATAATCATCAGCTACATAAATAAACCACAAAATAAGATTTCTTGTAAAATAACGAAACTTAGATTACTTAGTATTAAAAATCAGATAATAAAATATCTTTTACAAATTAACAAAATTAGTCCAAGCCATAAAAATCTAAAAAAATGTTTCACGTGTTACAATAAAAAAAAGAGCTGGAGTAATTTACTTCTAAAAGAAATAAGAAAAATCTACAGTTTTTTTAGAATTTGAAAAATTATATAATAAAGAAAGCTTCTTATTTATTAAAAAAAATTACACCAAAAAACACTAATCAACTCATCTTTTCTACTTTAAATTTTTGATGAAAAAATTCTTCCAAAAGACAGGAAAGAATAAAAATACATATTTCTAACATTTTTATTCAATCTCAGAAAAAAATTGTTTCACATATTACAAAAAAAAGATTTAACTTTTCTTTTCTCAAATCTAAAAAAAAATTCAACTACTGTAATTTCAAAAATATCGAAAGAAAAATCAAAATTTTGAATTTCTATATTTCATAAAAAAAATTATTTTTCATTACAAAAAATATCAAAATATGTTTCACGTGCAACTTTTTCAGCATAGTATGATTCGTAAACTATAAACAGGCTTTGTATACAAATATCTAAAAAATTCAAAAAAAAACTTTCACAATTAAATTAAATAAAAACTTTAGCACTTATAATAATATTTGTTTCACAGAAAAGAAATAAATTTTTCATTCAACATATTCTCTCTAATTTTAACAAATTATAAAATGTTTCACGTAAAACATTTTCACTTTTCCACAGATTTTAAACACCTACTCAATGGAAAATAGAAAAAATTAAAAAATTCTAAATTCTTATAATATAAAAAATTAGAATTTTTTACACATTTTATATTTAATGAAAATTCAGTTTATTCATAACTTATCCACAGAAAATAATAAAATAGAAAAATAATTGTGGATAAATATAAATTTATCTATACATATCAATAGTTTTTTTTTATTATAGTCATTTATAATTCACTATTATAGCGAATATTTTTTATGAAAATACTCCGCATCATATTTTTACCAACTCAGGAGTCTAAACTAAAAAAAAAAGGCTGCCTTGTATAAAGTTAGAAAAACTTACAAGACAGCCCTCTTTTTTTTAGAACAAATTACTGTTTTATAGAAACTCCAATACGAGGTGTTAATTCAAAAGAAAAACAAGTATAATCTGAAAGATCCAAAGCTATAGCCAAAGTTGGATACAAGCAAAATGCAAGACCTAATCCAATATCAAAACGAACATTTTGATTTATAGGAACTAGACCATCAACATTTGTTGATAAACCAAAGCCAGGATAAATATAAGAATCTAATGAAAATCTTCCGCCTGCAGACCAAACAATATAATCATTATTTACAATATTGTAACCAGTATCTACTTCTATATCACCAAATAAACTTTTAAAACCAAGATTTACAGATAATTTATCCCAAACTAAACCTGCATGGAATCCAAAAATTTGATATCCAGAAGAATTCATAGAATCAACTCCATTTGTAAGAGCTATATTCATTACAATTGGTTCATAACTAATAATTGTTTTATCAAGTGGCATCGCGAATACACTTCCCGACATCATCAATAATCCAACCAAAAAGAACACCTTTTTTTTCATAAAAAACCTCCAATAAATGATATTAGAAAACAATCCATTCACTCACATTTTAAATTGTTTTTCTAACACCATAGTATTATAAGTCCCCCCCCAAAAAAAAACAATTAAATTATAAAGTCTAAAGAATATAAAGAAATAGAATTTTTACGCTTAATATATTCTTTAAAAACAAAAAAAAAGTCCTTAAAATAAAATATTTTAAGGACTAAAGTAAAGTTTCATTCAGCAAAAATTATTTTTCTTCATCATTATCAATTCTGTCAACACCAACTACATAGTCTGGAGACCTTATATCAACAATTCTAACTCCACTGCTTACCCTGCCGTATTCATTAACTTCCTTAGCTTCAAGGCGCAATGAAGTTCCCTGACTTGTAATACACATTATACTGTCAGACTCTTTTATTGTAAGGGCACCAACTATTTCGCCTTTATCGTCTATGTTCCCAAAAACACGCTGACCGCCTGTTCCTCTTCCGTGAACGGAAAATTCATCAAACTTAACTCTTTTTCCGTATCCTTTTTCTGTAATAACAAAAAGACTTGTTCCTGAAATTACAGGAGTTGCTGCACAAAGTTCATCAGATTCAGAAAGTTTCATTCCGCAAACACCACGACTACTTCTTCCCATAGGTCTTACATCTTCTTCAGAAATACGAAGTGCCTGACCTCTGCGGCTAACAATCATTATTTCAAATTTTCCTGATGAAAGAACTGTACTAACCAAACGATCTCCTTCATCAAGACGTATTGCTTGGATTCCTTTTGACTTTGCATTTTTCAATTCAATGGTAGGAGTTTTCTTTACGACGCCTTTTGCAGTTGCCATAAATAAATATTCAGAATCCTTAAATTCTTTAATTCTCTCAATAATTGTAATTTCTTCATTTGCAGAAATTTGAAGAAGACTTTTTATATGTGAACCACGACTTGTTTTTCCTGACTCTGGAATTTCGTGAACCTTAACCCAATAAGCTTTTCCTAAATTTGTAATAAAAAGAAGATGATCGTGTGTAGAAGCAACGAACATTTGGCTTATAAAATCTTCATCAACAAGATTTGCTGAACTTGAGCCCTTTCCTCCCCTACCCTGACTTTTGTACTGACTTGCAGGAACTCTCTTTATGTAACCAAGTTTTGAAATGAGAATAACCATATCTTCTTCTTTTATCATATCTTCAACATTTATATTCTCAACTTCGCTTGCAACAATATCAGTTTTGCGATCATCACCATAACGGGCAGCCAAATCAGAAATTTCTGTTTTTATAAGATTGAGTATTTTTTCATGATGCTCAAGCAAATCTTTACAATAAGAAATAAATTTCTGAAGTTCCTCCATTTCATTTTTTAATTCATCAATACGCAAATGAGTAAGCCTTTTAAGCTGCATATCAACAATTGCCTGAGCCTGAATATCATCAAAATTATATTCTTCGCACAAACCTTTTTTTGCTTCCTGCTCATCACGACTTCCGCGTATAATTTTTATGACTCTATCAATATTATTACTGTCAACCGCAATTATAAGAGCTTCCAAAATATGAGCTCGTGCCAATGCCTTATCAAGTTCAAATTGTGTTCTTCTTGTAATAACTTCATCACGGTGATCAACAAAATGACTAATCAACTGCTTTAAAGTTAAAATTTGAGGATGAAGTTTATTTCCATCACTTTTATCAGTAACCAAAGCTAAATTTATAATTCCAAAATTTGATTGAAGTTCAGTTTTTGCAAAAAGCTGATTAAGAACAATTTTTGTTACAGCACCACGCTTTAATTCCACAACCAAACGCATTCCTGTACGATCAGAAGATTCGTCGTTTGCTTCAGCAACACCATCAATTACTTTATCTCTTATAAATTCTTTTATTTTTGTAATTATATGACTTGTATTCACTCCGTAAGGAACTTCTGTAAAAACAATTGATTCCTTTCCGTTTTTCGCAGTTTCGATCGTAAACTTTGAACGAATTACAACTTTTCCGCGTCCTGTAGAATATGCTTTTTTAATTCCTTCAGTTCCATAAATAATTCCACCTGTAGGAAAATCAGGTCCCTTTATATATTTCATAGGTTCATCAATAGAAATTTCAGGATTATCAATATATGCACAAATTGCATCTGAAACTTCGCGAAGATTATGAGTAGGCATATTTGAAGCCATTCCAACTGCAATTCCAGTCGTTCCATTACACAGAAGAAAAGGAAATTTAGCTGGCAAAACAGAAGGTTCTTTTGTAGATTCATCAAAGTTTGGAATCATATCTACAGTATTTTTTTCAATGTCAAGAACCATTTCCTCTGACATTTTTGACATTTTCGCTTCTGTATAACGATAGGCAGCCGCAGGATCTCCTGCTTGAGTTCCAAAATTTCCTTTTGGCGTAACCATTGTATAACGCTGAGAAAAATCTTGACCTAAACGAACAAGAGCATCATAAACTGAAGCATCTCCGTGCGGATGATAATGACCCAAAACTTCACCGACAATCGTAGCACATTTTTTAGTAGATCCGCTGTTTGCAAGATGAAGAGTATGCATTGCATAAATAATTCGGCGATGAACAGGTTTTAATCCATCACGAACATCAGGCAAAGCTCT
The DNA here is from genome assembly GCA_963601995.1 of bacterium. Lineage (GTDB taxonomy): Bacteria > Spirochaetota > Spirochaetia > Treponematales > Treponemataceae > Treponema_D. The sequence goes on from CAVCIJ010000088.1 coordinate 35,910, forward strand.
TTGAACAATAACCGACATTGAATAATCAATATAAGCCTGTCTAACTTCATCCTCAATCGGAATTTGAATTACAGCACCGCCTTCTTTAGTAATTATTTCGTCCATTATTTTATTTCCCGTCTTTTTATTTTTTTATTAGAGAAAATTTCTAAAATTCATTTAAAAATCTAAATTTGCAGAAGCTGCATTGTCTTCAATAAATTTTCTTCGAGGTTCTACTTCTTCACCCATACAAACACTGAAAATTCTATCAGCGGCAATAGCATCTGGAATTGTAACAACCTTCATTTTTCTGTGAGCAGGGTCCATTGTTGTTGACCAAAGTTCATCTCCATCCATTTCACCAAGTCCTTTGTAACGCTGCACAGAAGCCTTAGAAGACAAATCACCTAACTTTTCAAGTTCAGCACGTCGCTCTTCATCAGTATAAACATAAGTCATTTTTTTACCGACTTTTATTCCATATAATGGAGGCATTGCAAGATAAACATATCCCTTTTCAATCAATTCCGGCATATATCGGAAGAAAAAAGTTAAAAGCAAAGTTCGAATATGACTTCCATCAACATCAGCATCTGCCATAATAATTACTTTATGATATCTAAGTTTATCAATATTAAAATCCTTACCAAAACCAGTTCCTAAAGCTGCAATCACTGGATTTAGTTTGTCATTATCACGGACTTTTTCCGGACGCACTTTTTCAACATTGAGCATTTTTCCCCAAAGAGGAAGAATTGCCTGATGTTTTGCATCTCTTCCTTTTTTTGCAGAACCGCCGGCCGAATCACCTTCGACTATATAAACTTCACAAGAAGCAGGATCATTTTTTACAGAACAGTCAGCAAGTTTTGCAGGAAGTCCAAATCCGTCAGAAGAAACTTTTTTACGCATATTTTCTTTTGCCTTACGAGCAGCAATTCTGGCAGCAGCTTCTCCAACAGACTTATTTAAAATAATTTCTACAATTTGCGGATTCTGTTCACAGAAAAGAGTAAATTTTTCTTTTACAAGTTGATCAACATAAGTGCGAACTTCACTATTTCCAAGTTTAGTTTTTGTTTGTCCTTCAAACTGAGGTTCTGGAACTTTTATGGAAAGAATTGCTGTTAATCCTGAGCGAACATCATCTCCTGTAAGACGTTCTTTTTGATTTTTGTCATCAAGTTTTTTCAGCAATTTTTCACGTTTTTCAAGTTCCTTGTTAAGAACAACAGTAAGAGCAGTTTTAAATCCCTCAAGATGCGTTCCGCCTTCGCGAGTATTTATGTCATTTACATAAGAATGAACTGATTCAGAGTAACCGTCATTCCACTGCATTGAAACTTCAATCTGAACATCATTTTCTTCACCACATATATAAATCGGTTCAGGAGGAAAAACTTGCTTTCCTTCATTTAAATATGAAGTGTAATGCTTGATTCCGCCTTCAAAAATATATTCAACTTCTTTTGGCTTTTCCAAACGCTCATCTTTGAAAATAATTTTTATTCCTGGATTTAAAAAGGCAAGTTCTCTTAAACGATTTGCAAGAACATCAAAATTATAAGTTGTTGTTTCCTTAAAAATTGCTGGATCAGACTTCCAGCGAATCGTTGTTCCGTGTAAATCAGAATCTTCTAAAACTTCAACCTTTGTTTTTGGAATTCCAAGTTCATATTTTTGCTGATAATGTTTCCCGTCACGAAAAATATCTGCTGTCATCCACGTAGAAAGAGCATTTACGCATGAAACTCCAACTCCATGTAATCCACCAGAAACTTTATAGGTAGATTTATCAAATTTTCCTCCAGCATGCAGTCTTGTTAAAACAAGTTCCAAAGCACTAACTTTTTCAGTTGGATGCATTGCTACAGGAATTCCGCGTCCATTATCTTCAACTCTACAAATATCATTTTTTTCAAGTGCCACAATAATTCTATCGCAATAATGAGCCATTGCTTCATCAATACTGTTGTCTACAACTTCATAAACAAGATGATGCAAACCATCAGGTCCTGTAGAACCAATGTACATTCCAGGACGCTTTCTTACGGCTTCAAGTCCATGTAAAACCTGAATACTTCCAGCATCATAAGAGTTGTTTTCGTTAGACATTTTAAACCTCAGTTGTGATTTTTTTTACGGAAAAATTAGAAGGAAATTCTAAAAACTTTAGATTAGAACTAAGTTAAGAAAAATAAGTACTAAAATTTGCTCTATAAAATTATATATAAGAAGTCTTTAGAAAATGCCTTGAGTACAAAATATAACTTTTTTAGCGTTAAAAGTAAAGATTTGTAAACTTTTGCAGAACTTAAGAAAAAAACATCTCTTAAAAATCAAAAAAATCCTAAATCTGTGGATAAATCTGTGGATAACTTTGTTTTTTTTATTTATAATAATTCTTTATGAGCGAGCAAAATTTAAAAATATTTTGGGACGAAGCCTTAAATCAAATCAAAGAATCATACAACACAAAAGGAAAAACTGAAGACTTTAATCTTTGGTTCAATATGACTTATGTAGAAAGTTATGGAACTGATATAACTGTATCAGTACCTTCTTCTTTTATGTGGAAAAGACAAGTCGAAATGGGATTTGTATCTGAAGTCGAAAATAAAATTGAAGAACTTTGCGGACAAAAAATTACACTTAACTCAACAGTAGTAAAAAATACAAAACCATCTGTTTCTTCAAGTTCTGAAGTTAACACACAAAATTCATTTCAAAAGGAAAATTTTTCTTCAAATTCACAAAATTTTTCAGATGATGAAAATTCTTCAAAATCTCAACAAACTCAAATTCAATTTAGAAAACATCCTCTTTTAAACGAGAAATTCACTTTTGAAAATTTCGTAAAAGGTGAAAATAATGAATTTGCTTATAGTGCAGCACTTTCAGCAGCAAAGGAACCTGGAAAAACCTATTCTCCTCTACTCTTATATGGAGGAGTTGGACTCGGAAAAACTCATCTTATGCAAGCTGTTGGAAATTATATTTACAATCATTTCCAAAATTCAAAAATTTGCTATGTAAGTGCAGAAGAATTTGCAAATGAATTTACAAAATCACTTCGTGACAATCAGCAGGAAAAATTTAAATTAAAATATAGAGGACTTGATGTTCTTCTTCTTGATGACATTCATTTTTTGATTGGAAAAAAAGGAATTCAAGAAGAAATATTCTTTACATTTGAAGCTCTTTATCGTAATCACGCGCAAATGATTTTTACCTGCGACCGTCCACTAAGCGAATTAAAGGGAATTGAAGAAAGGCTTATGTCAAGATTCAGTTTAGGAACTCCAATCAATTTGGATCCTCCAAGTTACGAAACTAGATGTGCAATTCTTCAGAAAAAAATAGTTTCATACAATACAGAAGTTAGTGATGATGTTATTGATTATATTGCAAAAACAATTCAATCAAATGTAAGAGATTTGGAATCAAGTTTAAAAATCGTTATAAACTATACAAGTTTAATTCACGAAAATCTTACAGTTGATATTGCTAAAAAACTTTTGAAAGATACTTTTACTCCAACTTCTCACGATTCAGTCAGCATAGATACAATTCAAAAAGTAATTGCAGATCATTACAACATTTCAATAAGCGATATAAAAAGCAAAAAAAGAAACAAAAAATTTGTTACTCCACGCAATATTGCAATTTACATAGGACGCGAACTTTGCGAATACTCATTTCCTGGACTTGCAGAAGAATTTGGAGGAAGAGATCATACAACCATAATGCACAGTTACAACAATATTGCTGAGCAAATAAAAGTAGATTCAACTCTAAACAATACAATTCAACTTTTGGAAAGGGAAATCAGAGAATACAAAAAATATTAAACTTTTACTTGTGGAAAACTATGTTTATATATGATACAATTCCGTTAAATTCTTGTGAATTTGAAATCTGACTGTGAAAAAGTGCAATTTCTGTGAATTCAAAACGCTAGGTTTTACACTTTTTAATTTCTTTTAGAATAAGGAATTAAAATAGTTATCCAAAGAATTCACAAGCATAATACTACTAATACTAAAATTTATAAATTTATAAATTTAGTTTAGTCTGTTAATAAATTTATACGAATATTTATATATAAAAAAAATCAAAAACAGGAGAAAAAAATGAAATTTACCTTTGATAAAAATGCGATGATAAAAGAAATTTCTATAGCACAAGAAATTATTTTTACTAAAAATTTAGGTTCTATTTTGTCGAATGTTTTACTTGTTGCTCAAAATAATTCTTTAACAATAAAAGCAACAGATATGAAAGTAAATTTTGAAACTCAGATTCCTGTTCAAATAGAAGAAGAAGGATCTACTATTATTTACTGTGATAAATTTATGGGAATTCTAAATTCTCTTCCAGAAGGAGAAATTGAATTTAAACAAATTTCTAATGGAGAAGAAAATTCTACTTCTGTCATAATAAAACCAACTACAAAAAATATTGAATTTACAATGCAAAGTATGACCCAAGAAAAATATCCTGAAGTCTATTCTGCTGAAGATGCACCTTATTTTGAAGTTTCTTCAAAAGATATAAAAGATATGATAGCTCAAACTTATTTTGCTGTTAGTGAAGATGAAGTACGTTACAATATGAATGGAGTTTTCTTTGAAAAAAAAGGTGACAGTCTTAATATGGTTGCAACTGATTCAAGAAGACTTAGTTTTGATTCAAAAGAAATTCTTGCAGGAGTAAATGATTTTCCTTCAGTGATTGTTCATCCAAAAGTGTTAAATATAATTTTAAAACACGCTCCTGAAGAAGGAAATATTTCTATTGCAATTCTTGAAAAAATGATTTTCTTTAAATTTGAAAATTATAAATTTGGTTCAGTTTTGATTGAAGGAAAATTTCCTGATTACACACGTGCAATTCCAGAAAATCAAAAACACTTTTTTATTGTTCAAAAATCTGAACTAGCAGATGCTCTTCGTCGTGTAACACTTATGGTTGATAAAAAAGCAGGACGATTGTTCTTTAAAATATCTGATGGAGTTTTAAAAATTTCTTCGTCACAGTCGAATATGGGAAGTGCTGAGGAAGAAATTCCTTGCGAATATGCAGGAGATACTTATTTGATTGCTATGAATAACAGATATGTAGAAGAACCTTTAAAAGCAATTGATTCAGATAGAATTGCTTTTGAATTTACAGAGCCAATGAGAGCAGTTACAATAAGACCTGAAACGGCATCAGATTATTTCCACATTGTTATGCCGATGCAGCAGGAATAAAAAAACACTTTAATAAAAAATTAGAGTGTTTTAGCCTCTTGTTCTTTTTAATTATAAATTCAGTGCCGTTTTTATCATTAATTCCGGTCAATTTTAGAAATCTCTCAAATAAAACTATCGATTTTTCTGCAAAGGAAATTTTTTTTGTAGGAAAAAATGGGCAGGGAAAAAGTAATCTTCTTGAATCTCTTTATTATTCAGCTTATGGCTCTTCTTTTAGAACTAGAATTGATTATGAAATAATAAGAAATGGAGAAGCTTCTTTTAAACTTCATACAATTTTCAGAGAAGAAGAAAGCGGAATTTCTCACACAACTTCAATTTATGTTGATAAAAATTCAAAAAAAATTGAAAAAGATGGAAAGAATTTAAAAGATCGAAAAGAACTTATAAATACGATGCCTTGTGTTCTTTATAATCATGATGATTTGGATTTTGTTATTGGAAGTCCGGAACGTCGTCGTTTTTTTTTAGATCAGTCACTTTCAATGTATGATATTTTTTATATTGATATAATGCGTCGTTACAAACGTGTTTTGAAAAACAGAAACATTTGTCTTAAAGAAAAAAAATATGATTTGTTAGAGTCATTTGATATTCAACTTGTTCAAAATGGAATTGAAATTCAGCAGAAGAGAAAAAATGCAATTTTTATATTTAATCAAATTTTTGGAAAACTTTATGAAAAAATAACAGGAATTGATGGGCTTGGAATAAAATATAGTCCTTCCTGGAAAAGTGAATTTGATATGCCTGATTTCAATGAAGCTATGGCTCAAGTTTTGAATCATCGGGAAATTGAAAAATTTATGTGTACAACAATGACAGGTCCTCATCGAGATAAAGTTATTTTTGTACGAAACGGTCAGCCTTTTGTTCCTACAGCGTCAACTGGACAAAGAAGATTAATTGCACTAATTTTGAGAACTTCTCAGGCTATTTTTTATACTCAAATTACAAAACGTAAACCTGTAATCTTAATGGACGATGTTTTGCTTGAACTTGATCCTGAAAAGCGCAAAAAAGTAACAGAACTTCTTCCTGAATATGATCAACTTTTTTGTACTTTTCTTGATGGTGAGCCTTACCAAAATTATATTCTTGGTTCAACAAAAATTTATTCTCTAAATCAAGGTGAATGGACAGAAATAGGAAAGTAAAATGAGTGATATAAGTGATTTAAGAAATGTTGTAAATAAAGTTGTAAGCGGAATAAATCTTGAAAATTCTCAAAGAGCTTTTACTGTTCTTGATGGCTGGAAAAAGGTTCTTTTAAGAATAAAATCAAATACAAATCCAAATGAAGGTCAAAAACTTACGGAACATACAAGAGTTGTTGATTTAAAAAATGGAATTCTTATTGTTGAAGTTGATCATCCAGGCTGGATGTCTTTACTGCAACTTCATAAAAATTATATTTTAAAGGGGTTGAACCTTGATATGCCTGATTTAAAAATCAAAAATCTTGGATTCAGGATGGAAAAACAAAATGAAGATTATAAAAGCAGTTCTTTTTCGGAAGAAGAAGCTGTTTTTAATGTTCAAAAAAGAATTGAAGAAGAAGAAAAAACTGTAAATTCATTTTTTAAAAAGGAAAATTATTCTGAATCAACAAAAAATAAGGAATTACCTCAAGAATTAAAATCTCTTTTTGCCGAATTAAAAGCTGATATGTTGACTAATCAAGAAAAATAGTGATATCATTGCCCCTACTAAAATTGGGTGTTTTAAATTTTATTTTATAATAGGAGAAGGAAGTTATGTTACGTACATATCAGCCAAGCAAAGTAAAGCGCAATAGAAAGTTTGGTTTTAGAGCTCGTATGGCTACTCGTGGAGGACGTGCAGTTCTTTCAAGAAGAAGAGCAAAAGGTCGTCATAAGCTTACAGTTTCTGACGAAAAGAAACCTTACTGATTTTTTTAGGGATGGATACGGATTTGTTAAAAACAGGACGTTTTTCTCGAAAAGAGCATATTAAGCGTCCTGTCGACATCCAAAATCTTTTTAAGAATGGGAAAAAAGTAAGCATCTACGGAGCAAAAATTTTTTATCTTGAAAATGATGAATGCAAGAAAAAAAATATCAATAGAATAGCTTTTCCCCTTCCCAAAGGATACGGTAGCGCAGTTGAGAGAAATCAGTCTAAGCGTTATAGCCGTGAAACGTATCGTTTTTTCAAATCACACCTGAACACTGGATATGATATTTTATTTTTAGTTTATCCAGGAAATAATTCGTTCCTCTCGCGGTGTGATCAATTTAAAACATTATGCAAAAAAGCTGGTTTATTAAAGGAATAAGAAAGTTTTTTGTTTCTTTTTTTGTTCTTTTAATCAGATTTTACCAAGTTTGTATTTCTCCTCTTTTTCCTGCGTGTTGCAGATATACTCCAACATGCTCTCAGTATGCGTTAGAAGCAATCAAAAAATACGGTCCTATAAAAGGAATTTATCTTGCTATAAAAAGAATACTTCGTTGTAATTCGTTTCATGAAGGCGGCTACGATCCTGTTCCTTAAGATGGCAAAAAAGGAAATTTGTTTATGAAGAACACTATTATTGCTCTTGTTCTTTCATTTTTGGTTTTGTTTGGATATATGTTTGTTCAGACAATGGTTTATTCGAAAAAATCAAATAATGAATCTCAAAGTCAAGTTGCAGAACAAAGTTTTGAAAATAATTCTGTAGAAAATGAAGTTTTGTCTGATTCTAGAGAAAATTCTGTAAAAATTGAAGAATTTTATATTGCTGAAGAAGATGAAAATCTTAATGAGCAGACTTATACTATTGAAAATGATTTAGTAAAAGTTGTATTTACAAATCGCGGTGGAGACATTGTTAGTTATCAATTAAAAAATCACTTAGACAAGGAAACTGGACTCGGTGTTGAAATGGTTGATAATGTAACAAGTTCTAATAGAGCTTTTTCTTTGTCTTTTGGAAGTAATGAAAATCCGACTTTAAATGAACTTTTTTATGTAAAATTTTTTGATGATGATCCAAATTCAATCGCATTTTTCAGAAATTATGAAATTAAAGATGAAAATGGAAATCTTCAAAAATATGCGTTAGGTAAAAAATACACTTTTAAAGAAGGTGAATATGTTTTTAAACTTGATGTAACTGTAAATGCCTTAGATTCTTCAAAAGGAATTGTTTTTGGTGATTCATCGTATACTTTAAGAACTTCACCTCAGATTGGTCCTCATTATGATAAGAAAAATCGTTATGAATTAAGGCAGTATATTGCTTTGAATGGATCTAAAAAAATCAAAAAATCTGTTTCCAATAAAACTTTTTCAAATTATTACGATTGGGCTGGAGTTGCAGGAAAGTATTTTACTATGCTTGTAAAACCTGTTTCTCCTCTAAATATGAAAGATTCTGTAGTTTGTTCTACAAGTCCTGTAAATGGATATGAAGATGCTCAAATTTTTCTTACTAGAAAGGCGCCTGAAGAAAAAAATATCAATGATTCATACTATATTTATGTAGGACCTAGAAATGAAAAAGATTTAATAAAATATAATTCTCAGGAAAAAAATGAATGGGGACTTTCCGGAATCAAATTTAATCAAGCTTTGCAAACAAGTGGTCTTTTAGTTTGGCTTGAAGTTGCTTTAAAGTGGATTTTGGAAATGATTTATAAACTTGTGAAAAACTGGGGAGTTGCAATTATAATTCTTACAGTTATTCTCAAGATTGTTCTTTTTCCTTTGAATAAGAAAACTGCGGTTGGATCCTTAAAAATGCAGGAATTGCAGCCAAAAATGCAATCTCTTCAGGCAAAATATCAGAATGATCAACAAAAACTTAACGTCGAAATGCAAAAGCTTTATAAGGAAGTTGGTTATAATCCAATGTCTGGATGTCTTCCTATGATTATTCAAATGTTGATACTTTTTGCTCTTTATAATGTATTTAACAATTATTTTGAATTTCGTGGTGCAAGTTTTATAAAAGGCTGGATAAATGATCTTTCTGTAGGAGATAGCGTTTGGTCATGGAATAAAAATATTTTCTTAATCAGCGCGATTTCTCAGAATAATCTTAGAATTTTGCCGTTTATTTATACAGGTTCTCAGTTGCTTAATGGTAAAATTACTCAGTATGGTGGTTCTGCAGGTTCAAGCAGCGGTCAGATGAAATTTATGATGTACGGAATGCCGATTATGTTTTTCTTTGTGTTCTACAATGTTCCAAGTGGACTTTTGCTTTATTGGTCAGTAAGTAATATTCTTCAGATTGGACAGCAGCTTGTAATCAATAAAATTACGAAGAAAAAGAAAGCCGAACAGGAAAAAAATAAACCCGTTGTTAATAAAAATGTCTTGAAATTCAAAGGTGGAAAAAAGAAGCCAAGATAAATTTCTTGATAAAAATAAATTTTAAGAGGATAAATTATAATGACTTACGATTTTGAAGGAAAAAACGAAAAAGAAGCTATTGAAAAAGCAGTAGCTGAACTTGGTCTTGAAAAGGATCAGTTTGATGTAGAAATTCTTGAATCACAAAAGAAAACATTGTTTAAAAATGGCTATGTAAAAATTAGAGTGCATACAAATGACAATGTAGATCATCTTTCACCAGAATTTGATGGAAAAATGCCTTCATCAGAAAAAGATATATCAATTTCAAATCCTCTTCCAAAAGATGAATTTGAACAGAAAATTGTAGATTTTACAAAAGGACTTATAAATCGAATGGGATATGATGTTGCTGTTGAGGTTATGTTCCGTGAAGACAAGAAAATCGGTGTAAAACTTACTAGCGACAAATCTTCAATTCTTATTGGAAGAAAGGGAAAAAATCTTGATGCAATGCAACTTCTCGTAAATGTTTATGCAGGACATTTAGGAAGGGAAGATGTAAGAATTATTCTTGACACAGAAAATTACAGAATTCGCAGAGAAGAAAGTCTTGTTCGTCTTGCTTATAACACAGCGGATAAAGTGAGACAGAATAAAACTTCAATCTTGCTTGAGCCGATGAATCCATTTGAAAGAAGACTTATTCACACAACTTTAAATGATATTGCTGATGTTGAAACTAAAAGCGAAGGTGAAGGTTTATATAAACAGGTACGTGTTATTTACAAAGGTTTACGCTGATTTATAAAATCAATATTTGGAAGGAACTGATGAAATTAAAAAATATAATTGCACAACTTTTTATTGCTAATGCGATTGTATTGAATGCATTTTCTTATTCTGCTCAAGATTTGCTTAGCAAAGATGTTTATTCTGAGTTAAAGAAGAATGGCGAAGTAAAAATAAACAGATTTAATTCTGAAAAGAAAGATTATCTTTTGCTTCCAAAAACTCAGTTGAGTAAAAATCTAGAATTGTCTTGGAATAATGAAGAACCTCCTGTTTTGATAGGAGAATGTTTATATCTTCTTCCAAAAACTCAGTTGAATTCTTCAAATCCTGAAGTTGTAAATATTAAAAATACTTCAAAAATGATTCGTTCTGTAAGTAAAATGGCTGGAATGAAATACAAATCTGATGGAAAAATGAAGGTTCTTTACAAAAATCCTTATACTGTAAAAAGTGCTTCTGATAAAACTAAAGTTCCTGATAACACAGAAGGAAGTGCTGATAAAAAAGAACTTTTTTGTGTGCTTGATGACAATACATTTGGCAAAACATATTATCAACTGAATTATTTTGAAAACAGTCAGGAAGTTGGAGCAAATTTTAAAAATATAACTCCAATCAATGTTGGACCAATAAAAGCAATAAGTAATGAAAATTTAAAAATCAGTTTGCTTTTTATTGATTGTGAAGATGATATTATGGCATATCTTTTAGTTCAGTCTAAATATCCAAATATTGAATTTTTACAGAAAACAATGGAAGAATCTTTTTCTAATCGCCTGGATGCAATTTACAATTGGTTTATTCAACAGTGGTGATTAAAAAGTTTGTGAGGTAAAAATGAAAAATATAAGAAAAGTGCTTCTTTCGGCAGTGTTGGGAAGCGTTATAATTTGTACTGGAGGATGTAAATCAATGGACAAGGGCTTAAAAGCAATTGAAGGTAAGGAAGGCGTTTTTGCTGTTATTAGCACAAATAAGGGTGATATGATTTTGGAACTTTATTATAAGGACGCTCCACTTACTGTAACAAATTTTGTTGGTCTTGCAGAAGGAACTCTTGATGCTGCAAAGGGAAAGCCTTTTTATGATGGATTAAAATTTCATCGTGTAATTTCAGATTTTATGATTCAGGGTGGTGATCCTAAAGGAAACGGAACAGGTGGTCCTGGATATCAATTTGAAGATGAATTTAATGATAAATATCAGTTTGACGGACCTGGAGTTCTTGCAATGGCAAACGCTGGTCCAGGAACTAATGGAAGTCAATTTTTTATAACACATATTGAAACTCCATGGTTGAATAATCATCATACAATTTTTGGTCATATTGTGGATGAAGCAAGTCAGTTTACTGTAAATGCAATAGCACAGGGTGATGTAATGAAGTCTGTAAAAATTTACAGACAAGGTGCTGAGGCTGAAAAATTTTCCGCAACACAAGAAGATTTTGATTCTCTTAGAAAGCAGGCAAAAGAAAATACTCTTGCTAGAAAAAGAGCTCTTCTTGCTGAAAAAATTGCTGAAGTAGAAAAAGCATTTCCAGGATTTTCTCAGGATGAAAACGGAATTTATTATAAGATTATAAAGGAAGGTTCTGGTGAAAAAATTGGTAAAAGAAAAAATGTTACAACTGAATACAAAGGATATTTTGTAAATGGAGATATTTTTGATGGTTCTTCAAAACTAGTAAAAGGTGGACATGAAGCTTTATCTTTTGTAACTGGGGCAAATCAAATGATTCCTGGATTTGATGTTATGGTTCAGGATATGAAAAAAGGTGAATTAAGATCTTTTGTACTTCCTCCTGATATGGCTTATGGGGAGCGAGGTGCCGGCAATGTGATTCCACCAAATTCTTTTATAGCGTTTGATGTGGAAGTTACAGGTACAAATTAAAGTAATTGATTTTTTTTAGTGTACTGCAAATGCAGTGCACTTTTTTTTTATTTATCCACAAGAATTTAAGAAAAAATTATTTTTTATTTTTAACTGTGGATAAATTGTGTAAAAAGCTAAATTTAAAGTGGATTTTTCAAAGAAAAACAAATTTTATCCACAGGAAATTCTTTTTTTTATATATAGTGTACTAGATATAGTGCAATTTTTCTAAAATTATAAAATTTACGCTATAAAAATATGTATGAAAACATAAAAAACTTGCCAATAACACCTTTTCTTGTGGATATCTGCAAGAAATTAAAAGAGTCTTCAAGTCATTTTCTTATTTTATCTGCACAAACTGGAGCTGGAAAGTCCACTGCTCTTCCCTTAGCTTTACTTGATAATTTTGACGGAAAAATTCTTATGCTTGAACCTAGAAAAATGGCGGTTTTAAATGTTGCAGAAAGAATATCTCATCTTTTAGGAGAAGAGCCTGGTGAAACTTGTGGATATACCGTTCATCTAGATAAAAAATTATCTAAAAAAACTCGACTTGAAGTAATGACAGACAGCATTTTTTGCAGGCGGATTTTAGCAGACAATGAACTTTCTGGAGTTTCTGTAGTTATTTTGGATGAATTTCACGAAAGAAGTGTGAATTTAGATTTTGCGTTGGCTTTATTAAAAGAGCTGTGCAGTCTTAGAGATAACCTTTATGTTATTATAATGTCGGCAACTATTGAAACTGAAAAGTTAACAAAATATTTGTCAAAAGATTTTGTTATAGGTACAGATTATCAATATAAATCTGTTCCTGTTTATAAAATTGAAGGAAGATCTTTTCCTGTAAAAATCGAATATTCTAATCAGAATATAGAAAACGAGATAATTTCTTCCTTGAACGATGAATCTTTGTCTTCTGGCGGTAGTATTTTAGTTTTTCTTCCTGGAATAAAAGAAATAAATCTTGTAAAAGAGAAATTAGAAAAATCAATTAAAAATAAAAATAAAGAATGCTATATTTTACATAGTTCTGTCCCCATAAAAGAACAGTCAAGACTGTTTGTTTCATCAAAATCTGGTACCGTTAGAATAATTTTGAGCAGTGCAATTGCAGAAACCTCTGTAACTATACCAGATGTAAAAATTGTAATTGATAGTGGTTTCGGGAAATATAATATCTTTGATAAAAAACAGCAGATGAATCATCTTGTAACTCAAAGAATCAGTAAGTTTAGTGCAGCGCAGCGTGCTGGACGTGCCGGTCGTATTTGTGAGGGAAAGTGTATAAGATTATGGGATAAAAATGAAAATTTGACTGATACTGTGATTCCTGAAATTTTAAAAATTGACATAAGCCAACTTGTATTAGAATGTTTTGCGTGGGGTGTTAAAAATTTTTCTCAAATATATTGGCTTGACTGTCCTTCCGAAAATGAATGGAATACTGCTGTTATTCTTTTGGAAAATTTGAATTGCATACACAACGGACAAATTACAGAATTAGGAAAGGCAGTTTTGTTTTTAGGAATTGATTTAAGAATTGCCTGTGTTGCTTTGAGTGGAATTTCTTTTGATAAGATTAACGCAAGTGTTGATTTTGCTCTTGATTTAATGAAAAAATCTTTAAAAAATCAGTCTGTTTTAGAATTACAAAGAAATGATTTGATTTTTAGAATAAATAAAATTCAAAAGAATTCACAGAAAAATTTAGTTTTTGCACATAAATTCACAGAGTTTTCCACAGAAAATGCACTTCTTTGTGGATATCCTGATAGAATCGCAAAAAAAACTGTGGATAAGTTAAAAAAATCTGTAAACAAAAATGAAAAGGCAGAATATCTTTTTCCTTCTGGAAAAAAAGGGTTTTTATGTAGTTTTGGAAATTTAAGGTTAGCGGAAAAAACTCCTGAATTTATTCTTGCTTATGAAGTTGATGCTGGGGAAAGTTTTGTTAAGATTTATGATTTTTTTGAAATTTCAGAAAATTCAGCAATTCAATTTTTTAAGTTAAAGTCTTCTGTAAAAATATTTACAAAATTTAGTGAAAGTGAAAAATCAAAAGTTGAAAAATATCAGACGGAATCTTATGGAAAAATTATTTTGCATGAAAAAAAATTGCCTGTGAGTTCTGATGATTACAAAGAAGCTGTTTCTTATCAATTAAAAAAAGACGGATTAAAGTTTTTGCCAATGTCTGAAAATTCTAAAAATTTAATTTTGAGGTACAGATTTTTTGTTCAGCAAATAGGTACAGATAAAAATAATTCTGCAGAATTTGAGGATAAAATTAAAAATTTAACTGAAAATCCTGAATTGTGGCTTTTTCCATTTCTAACTGATGAAAAACTTACAGAAAAAACTGTTTTTTCGGCTTTAAACTGGTACCTAAATGGAAATGAATTAAAAAAATCTGTGCCTAACGAGATACTTTTAAGTAATGGCAAAATCTTAAAAATAAAATATGAATTTCAGAACGAAAAAATAATTCCTGTGTCAGAAGTTATAATTCAACATATTTTTTCCTGTATGAAAAACCCAAAAATTTTAGGAATGACAGTCCTTTTGAGACTTTTGTCACCTGCTTCTAGACCTCTTCAGGTTACAAATGATTTGGAGAATTTTTGGAAAAATACCTGGCCACAAATTTGCTCAGAGATGAGAGGTCGTTATCCAAAGCATAATTGGGATTATAGAGTTAGCGAAAGTGACTAAATTTTATTTTTAACAGAGTTTTCATTTTTTTTTATGCTATAATATTGATGGAGAGTTTATGACAAAAAATCAGTGGCAGGCTTTTGAAACTTATAAAAATGAATTAAAAAAAATTGTTGATGATTCAAAAAAATTGGATTTCTATGATGAACTTGTGGCTCTTCAGAAAAAAATTATAGAAAAATTCAGCGAAGAAAGGAAAACATATCAGCTTGAAAATTCTTTTGTTTACAATAAGGCTTATGACTCTATAAATGAAAATGATGAAATAAAATTAATTGTTGTTGGTGATAATCCTGGCTGGGAAGAGCAGCTTAGTAAGAATCAAAAATATCTTGTGGGTCAAAGTGGACGTATTGCTGAAGGATATTTTAGAAAAAATTCTGAACTTGGAATTGATTTTAGAAAAAATGTTATAATTACAAATAAAATTCCTGTTCATACGGGAAAAACAAGCGACTTAAAATTGTTGAAAAAAATGGCATCTTTTGAACTTTCAAAATATATTGATAATTTGCAAATAAAAATGGCTGAACTTACAGCAGCTTTGCACCAGAATCTTGTAAAATTTAAAGAGCAAAATACAAATGATACTGAACTTTGGATGATTGGTTATTCTGAATTAAAAGAAAAAGGTCTGTTTTCTTTGTATAGAGAAAGTTTAAAGGCTTCGTATGCTGATGAAAAGAAGATTTTTTGGAAAGATGTTTTTTTATTTCAGCATTTTTCTATGAATAGATTTTCTATTGATTTAAAAAATTTTGCTGAAAAAAAAGATAATAATAAAAATTCTCTAAAAGAGAATTTAGTCTTACTTGGTAATGAGCATAAAAAAGAGATATTTGGTGAAATTTATTAGCTAATTATCGTTAGTTAATAAATTTTTTATTTTTTATGTTATATAAAACAATTTTTTTATAACATAACTACCGTTAGTTAGTTGATAAATGGAGGTTTATATGAATGTACACATAATGGAAGTTCCTTTGGATTATGGAGGAAAGCGGCATGGAAGTGATATGGGACCATCTGCGATTCGACTGGCAGGGTTGCGAGATAAAATAGAGTCCTTAAGTCATATAATAATAACTGACGAACGTTCGTTAAATATTCTTCCTCAGGAATATGCTGAAATCGGAAGTAATCCAAAAGCAAAATACTTACGACCAATAGTTAGTGTATGTGAAGAAATTGCTAAGAATGTTCAGGATTCTATGATGAAAGAAGAATTTCCTTTGATTCTCGGAGGTGACCATTCGTTAGTTTTGGGAACTTTGGCAGGATTACACGCGCATTATAAAAAAAACAATAAAAAACTTGGAGTTTTGTATGTTGATGCGCATGGTGATTTTAACACATCAGAAACAAGTCCAACGGGAAATATTCACGGAGAATGTTTAAGTGCAAGTGCGGGTTATGGTTTGCCAGAATTAGTAAATCTTTATGAAAAAGAGCGAAAAATTGATCCTAAAAATATTTGCTATGTTGGAATACGAGATTTGGATCCTGGCGAAAAAAAATTAATGCACGAAGCTGGTGTTACAGTTTTTACAATCAGTGATATTGATAGACTGGGATTTGCAAATGTTATAAAAAAAGTAAAATTGTTTTTTAAGACACATTGTGATGTTATTCACATTAGTTTTGATATGGATTCTTTGGATCCTTCGATTGCGCCGGGAACTGGGGTTCCTGTACCTGGAGGTTTAACATATCGGGAAGCACTTCTTCTTATGGAAGAAATGTGTAATTTGGATATGGTAAAATCAATGGAAATTGTTGAAGTGAATCCGATTCTGGATGTTCGAAATGAGACTGCTGTTATGGCTGTTGAATTGATAGCTCGAGTACTTGGAGAAAAATTATTTTAATATTTAATTATCTTGTAAAGTGTTGTAATTTTTTTCTAAAAAGTTAGAAATTGCAAGTTGATCTATTTTAGACAAAGAGCAGGAGAAGTCTGTATAAAAGTTTTTATATTCATTAGAAAGTTGCATTGGTAAAATTGAAAAAACAGCATTCATTTGCAGTTGCTGAGGAATTAAATTTTCGAGTGAAAAAAAATGTAAAATTTTTTCCTGATAGGATTCTGATTTTAAATTTGTATTTTGTGTAATGGGTTGGTTAAATTCAAAAAGCATTCGGTTTTCATTTTTGTTGAGCCAGTTAAAAATATCTTTTTTTAAATTTTCTTTTAGATTTGTCTCTGATATATAAAAAATATCCGCAGTTAAATTTTTTAAATTTTCGGAATTTTCCTTACTAAGTTCTATTTGTGAAAAATTTGCATATTTAAAGATTTTTTTTATTTTTTCACTTTCATTTTGTAGAATTAGAAAATTCTGTTTTTTTTCAACAAGCGATTCTTCTGCAAGTTTTAAAAGTCCTCTGCCCTTTTGTTTTTCTTTTTGAATTGATGGAAGATGCAGTATGTTAAAAAGTATTTGTTCGATACAAGATGAAATTATAATTTGAGAAGGATTTACTGAATATCCGCTGATTTTTGATATGATTTGGACTATTTTTTTTATAAGATTTTCTTCTCCAGAACAATTTGATTTAGAGTTTTTTATATTATAAATAAGTGAATTTGAGAAAAAATCATCAATAGAAAATTCTTTTTGATAATTAGAATTACTCGCAGTGTTTGATTCAGTATTTTTATCAAAAATATTACTTTTTATACTAGAGTTGAAATCTGTGCCTAATGAAAAATTTTTAGAAGAGTTATAAGATTTATCTTTTAAAAGTGAATCTACGGTGGGTACAGATTCATCTATAAAATCAGAATGAGATGCAGTTTTACTTATGGGTACAGTTAAATTTTTGTTTGCCGGAAGTTTTGCATAAAATCCACTTTTTTCAATTGAGTAAATATAACCGTTTTTTTCGAGTTCCCTATATGCCTTTGTAACAGTATTTTTTCCAACATTTAATTCTTTAGAAAGTGCTCGAACGGAAGGAATTTTTTTTTCAAGTGGAATTTCTGAATTTTCGATTTTTTCGGCAATTTGCCTGTAAATTTGGCTGTATAATTTTATCTTTCGAGTTTTATCAAGAATAAGGTTCAAACTTTTCATAATGAATAGAATTCCGCTTTTTTAATTTTTGTTAATTTGTCTTTTAAATCTAATTTTATTATAAAATATTTTATGCAAAATTAAAATCTAATTTATTTTTTTACAAAAAAAGTACAGATTTTATAAGACGAAAACTGTATCCATTGTGTATTAAAAAATACGAAAAACAATTATAAAATTATATGGGCAGTCGCCGCTTTTAGCGTCGCCGGGCTTGCGCGCTATAAAATTGCGGAACTCAACAGACAAAAAAAATGAACTTTTCCCTCCTGTTTATATTCTATTCACTGTCCGCAATTTTTTCGTTTAGCCACTTCGTGACCGAACCGCTTACGCGGTAGCAATCCCTACCTCATTTCCAAATCAATAATTTTTAGTAAAAAAAAACTGACCTCAAAGTTTAAAACTTCAAGGTCAGTTTTTGTAAATTCTAGTTAGAATTTAGGGCTATCCCTAAAAATTGCAATTTTTAGAGACTCACTTAACTTATTTTTTTGCTGATTTAATAACAGCCTGAGCACCAGCAAGACGAGCAGCCGGTACACGGAATGGTGAACAAGATACATAGTTCAAACCAAGCTTGTAGCACAATGCGATAGAAGCTGGGTCTCCACCGTGTTCACCACAGATTCCAAGGTGAAGGTCAGATTTAACTGAACGACCCTTTTCTTCTGCAAGACCAATCATTACACCAACGCCATCTTCATCCAATGTCTTGAATGGATCCTGAAGAAGAATCTTCTGATCCAAGTAAGAATCAATGAATTTAGAGTAGTCATCACGGCTAAATCCGAATGTTGTCTGTGTAAGGTCATTTGTACCGAATGAGAAGAAGTCTGCATATTCAGCAATCTTGTCAGCAGTAGCAGCAGCACGTGGGAATTCAATCATAGAACCAATCTGGAACTTAAGGTTTGTACCCTGAGCTTTGTTTACTTCAGCAATTTTTGCTTCAGCCTGTGCACGAATCTGTTTCAATTCAGCAAATGTTGTTACGTTAGGAATCATAATACGAACATCGTGTTTGAGTCCTTCTTTTTCAGCCTGAGCAGTTGCAAGAGCAATAGCTTCAACCTGAGTTTCGTAAATTTCTGGATATGTAATTGCAAGACGACAACCACGGTGACCAAGCATTGGGTTGTGTTCATTCAATTCAGCATATTTCTTGTTGATTACTTCAACTGATACACCAAGTTTTTCAGCAAGAGCTTTTGCCAATTCTAGAGTTTCAGCCTGTACGAATTCATTAAGAGGTGGGTCAAGAAGACGGATAGTAACCGGGTGACCTTCCATTGTCTTAATAATTCCGTAGAAGTCTTTCTGCTGCAAAGGAAGAATAGCTTTTAGATTTTCTTTTCTTTCTTCTGTTGAGTTAGAAATAATCATCTTCTGGAATGAAGTCAATTTTGGTTCTTCAAAGAACATATGTTCTGTACGACAAAGACCAATACCAGCAGCACCAAAGCGGAATGCCTGTGGAACTTCGTTCTGTTCAGCGTTAGCAAGAACTTCAAAACCTTTTACAGTTTTTCCAGATGGAGTAGTTCTTACAGAAGCTGCACGAACTTCATCAGCCCAACCAAGGAATGTTTCAAGGTCGCCAGAAACAGCAGCTGGAGTTACAGGAATTGCTTCACCGTAAACCTTACCTGTTGAACCGTCAATTGAAATTACATCACCTTCTTTGAAAGTCTTGTCGCCAATCTTAACTTCGCCGTTTCCAAGAAATACAACTGCAGCACAACCACAAACACAAGGAGTTCCCATACCACGTGCAACTACGGCTGCGTGAGATGTTCGTCCACCTGTAGAAGTCAAGATACCTTCTGCAACGTACATACCGGCAATATCATCAGGAGAAGTTTCTTTACGAACCAACATAACTTTTTTGCCAGCTTTGTGCCATTCAACAGCTTCTTCGGCTGTGAATACAATCTGACCACAACCAGCTCCTGGTGAAGCGTTCAAAGCTTCTGCCAAAGGTTTTGCTGATTTAAGAGCCTTTGCATCAAACTGTGGGTGCAGTAACTGATCAAGCTGATCTGGTTTTACACGAAGAAGAGCTTCTTCTTTTGTAATCATTTTTTCTGCAACCATGTCTACAGCCATCTTAACTGCAGCTGGACCTGTTCGTTTACCGTTACGGCACTGGAGCATGTAAAGTTTTCCTTCCTGAACAGTAAATTCCATATCCTGCATATCATGATAGTGATCTTCAAGACGATTACGGATTGTCCAAATTTCCTTGAAGATTTCTGGCTGCTGTTTTTCAAGAGCAGAAATATCCATTGGAGTACGAATTCCGGCAACAACGTCTTCACCCTGAGCATTGATAAGATATTCTGCCATAAATTTGTTTTCACCAGTAGAAGGATCACGACTGAATGCAACACCAGTTCCTGATGTATCACCCATGTTTCCGAATACCATTGCCATAACAGTTACGGCTGTTCCTTTAATAACATTTTCATCAATATTATTGAGTTTGCGGTAAGTAATAGCGCGTGGGTTCATCCAAGAACCGAAAACTGCACCAATTGCGCCCCATAACTGAACTTTTGGATCCTGAGGAAATTCTTCACCCTTTTCTTTTTTGTACATTTCCTTGTACTTCTTTACAATTTCCTGAAGTTCTTCTGTAGTGAGGTCTGTGTCTTCTTTAATTCCACGATGTGATTTTACTTCGTCGATAATTGCTTCAAAATTATCGTGATCAACACCCATAGCAACATCGCCGTACATCTGAATGAAGCGGCGGTAAGCATCCCAAGCAAAACGAGGGTTGTTTGTTTTTGTAGCAAGACCAACAACTGATTTGTCGTTAAGTCCAAGATTGAGGATTGTATCCATCATTCCAGGCATAGATTCTGCTGCACCAGAGCGAACAGAAACAAGAAGTGGATCTTTTTCGTCACCAAGTTTTTTGCCGATTGTTGTTTCAAGCTTTGTAAGATAGTTTTCAACTTCTGCATCAAGTCCATCTGGATATTTTCTGCCAAGCTTGTAATATTCCTGACAAACGTCGATTGAAATAGTGAATCCAGGTGGAACTGGAAGGCTCAAAGGAGCTCTAGCCATTTCTGCAAGGTTTGCACCTTTTCCGCCAAGAATTGGACGCATTGTTTCGTTTCCTTCTGCGTCACCATTACCAAAGAAATAAACATATTTGGTTTTAGCCATTAATGTCCTCCATATATATATACGTAGGTTTGAGTATAAACTTAATTATTTACAAGGTCAATTAAGACTTTTTTGTATTGACTTTTTGTTAGCAAACGTTCTGAAAATTCTGATTTTTTTAAGAATGAATTTTTTTTGCAATGAAAATGATTTTTTTCTAAAAAAATAAAAGATGAAAGGAATCTTTTATAAATTTAAAAACATTTTTGCGAAAAAGAAATCTTAGCCCGGCGTGGAAGGGACGAAGTGTGTTTGATGTAAGCAAACACCGGAGCGATTAGCGAAGCCCTGAAAGGTCGGCCGAAAGAAGAAAAGTATGCTCCAAAAAATCAAATTATAGAAAATTTTTAGAAAATAAAATAAGATGAAAAAATGGAACAGTACAAGAAAGATTTTATTGATTTTATGGTTGAATGTGATGTGTTGAAATTTGGTTCGTTTGTATTGAAAAGCGGGCGAAAATCTCCATTTTTTATGAATGCAGGTGCTTATGTTAGTGGAAGTGAATTGAGTCGTTTGGGGGAATTTTATGCTCAGGCAATTCACAGTAATTTTGGAGATGATTTTGATGTTTTGTTTGGTCCGGCGTATAAAGGAATTCCTCTTAGTGTGGTGACTGTAATCGCTTATTCTAAACTTTATGGAAAGGAAATAAAATATTGTGCTGATCGTAAAGAAGAAAAAGATCATGGTGCTGATAAGGGAAATCTTCTTGGATACAAAATTAAGGATGGAGATAGAGTTGTAATTATTGAAGATGTTACGACTTCTGGTAAATCTATTGAAGAAACGTATCCAAAGATTAAGGCTCAGGAAACTGTGAGCGGTGGAATTAAGATTGTTGGTGAAATTGTGAGTTTGAATCGTATGGAAAAAGCTGCTGATTCTGAAAAGTCGGCTCTTGATGTAATTAGCGAAAAATATGGTTTTCCTGCGAGGGCAATTGTTAATATGAAGGAAGTTGTTGATTATTTGTATTCGCCAGGAAAAGATGGTGTTATTACAGATGATATAAAAAATTCCCTGGATTCTTATTATGAGGAATGGGGTGCAAAATAATTTTTTTTGCAGAATTTTTTGTGCTTTGATGATTTAATTTTGATTTATTTTATTGAAGCACAAAAGTAATAATTTTTGAAATTTCTTATAGACATAAATTTTTATATTTGGTATATTTTGAAACATCAGCGGACGGTTAGCTCAGCTGGGAGAGCATCTGGTT
>CAVCIJ010000089.1:0-5157 GCA_963601995.1 bacterium
ACTGTGGCCTGTAATTACGGCATCAACTCCCTTAACCCTGCACAAATCTTCAAGTTCAGTAGATTCGTCTGCGCTTACAGGATTTCCCTTAAAAAGACGGTTGTCGTGACTTCCAATGTGCGAAAGTACAATCACTGCTTCGGGGTGATAAACTGCTTCAACTCTGCGCAAAACTTTTCTTACACTTTTTGCAGGATCCAGAAATTCAAAATCTTCAATTCTGTTTTTTGACGCTGTGTAAATTGTGTCTACAGTTGCAGTTCCAATAACACAGATTAAATGTCCGCCAATGTTGTAAAGTTCATAATCTTTTAACCATTCAGGTTTTTTGCCGTCTTTTTTGTAAACAATGTTGCACGCAATAAAACTAAAGTTGCCGTCTTTTTCCCACTCGCCAAATCTTTCTTCGCCCCAGTCAAATTCGTGATTTCCAATTGTACTTGCTGCAAGATTTGCATAGTTAAAAAAGTCAGAAACAACCTTTCCATTGCTTAAATTTGAAAGTGCACTTCCCTGATAATTGTCGCCTGCACTAACAAAAATGCTTTCAGGATTTACCGCCTTAAGTTCACTTACAACTTCGTAAAGTTTTGCCGCGCCCGGATTTTTTCCAGACAAATCTTCTTCAACTGAACCATGAAAATCGTTTATTGCAAAAACTGAAACATACTTTGATTTTCCGTTTGCTAAAATTTCGCTTGCTGAATTTGTGCTGCCCATTTTGCGAATTTTCGCGTTCTGTGCAAAAACTACCGTGCCAAATGCAAAAATAAATGCTGCAATACCTAATATTTTTTTCATATTTTCTCCTGTTAATCTCTCACAAGGACTTTTTCGCTGACTCATAAAAAGTCAGGTCAAAACTATAATTTTTTAGTCAAAAAGCATTTTTCCGCTTACAAGAAGAGAAGAAATGCGCTCATCTGTTCTGCGTGAATAAGAAGGAGAACTTGCATATTCAAGAGAAAGTTCAAAAAGTTTTACCGGCTTAAATGAAATTCCAGCTTTTACCTTTGTAAAGTCATAGAACGTCTGATCTGGAAGCGATGACATATCGTCCCAAACTGTAAGTTTTGTATTCTGGTAAAAATGTAATCCGCCATAAACTTTTAGCGGAATATCTGTAATATCCTGAATGTCAAAACTCAAATCAAGGTATGCGCCGTAACTGTAAAGTTCAAACTGATTGTACAAAAGTCCTTCTGCGCCTGCAGTTAAATCAAAAATGTCGTAAGAAATAAAATATTCCGGATTAAAACTGACTTCGCCTGCAAATTTTAAAGCCTGAGCTTCGTTCGCTGTATAAAAATCGCCTTCCAAAGAATAGCCGTAAAATCTGTCGCTTGAAGTGTACTGTTTATGAGCAAAATCAGCACTCTTATACTGACAGCCAAGATTTGCACTTGCTCCGTAAGCGCCGCCATAAAGTTTGCCTGCAAAAGAATACGCCATCTGATAAGAAGCATCGTCAACTTCGCGATCCTTGTAATTTAAAATCATTGCTTCTAAATCTGCACCGTAAGAAATTGCCGTGTGAGATCTGTAACTTGCCGCTGCGTCTACTGCAAAATTTCCTGTGCTTGCCAAAAGATCGCTTGCAACCGCTCCAAATTCTGCACTTAAATCTGCGCCTAAATTCTCAAAAAATGTGTTGTAACGGGCAAATCCTTTTACAGCAAATTCGCCTGGCATTCCGCTGTAATACTCAAGAGAACTTGTGTCCCAGTCTTCAGCAGTCTGCTCTTCTCCGCCGGCAATTCCCAAACTTAAAGAAGCTTCAAGTCCCTGAACAAAGCCGCGTTTTAAGCTGACTGTAGCCGCACTTCCGCTTTCAGACTGTCCTGCCAAATAAGAATAAATGTCTTTTCCAACAGTAAGCCTCTTTCCTAAAAAATCAAGTCTAACGTCAGCAATGCCGCCAATATTTGTAATTGCAATGTAAGCACTGTTAATTGCATCAAGTGGAGAATCGCCTGAAGTTTCTCCTGAAGCAACTTTTTCAAATTCGCTTATAGCCTTCATTTTTAATTCAGCAAGACGCTTGTTTTCGTCGCTAAAAGAAGCATATTCATTCTGGTCAATATTTCCTGTAGAAAATACATCTGAATAAAGGGTTTTTATTGCCGTTTGAATTGCATATTTTATGTCTGTATAAAGGCACTGAGCATCTGCCCATTTCTGGCTGTCCCAGTTTACATCGTCTGCGCGCTCTACCATTGAACCCTGAATAAACTGATAGCGGGAAGAACTTTCACCGTAACTTGTTGAAGGCCATTTTGAACCCCAGGATTTTCCACACGCTGTAATTGGTGAATAAGGAAGGCCATATTTTGCTTCATTCGCTTCGTACCAGTCAATCATAGGCTGAATTAAAGAATAATGATTTGTATTTGAAGTTTCTGTGTAACTTGAAGAAGATGAAGAAGCACTGTTGTAAAGAGCCGCCATATCTACGCTTAAGCCCGCTTCGTAACCGATTCCTTTTTTTGCTTCGATTCCGTTTTCTTTTTCAACTGCCCATTCACTTGCCCTTGTAAAAGAACCAGAAATATTGATGCTTGTGTCAACGCTGTAATCACTTGAAAGACCAGGAACTGCCTCATATTCTGGATTTCCATCAATATTTTCAATTCCCGTTGAAACAGACGTGCCCATTGTAATGGAAGGCTTTAATGATGAATAAGAATCCTGAGCCCAGGACATAGAAGCAAAGGCAGATGCAAGCAAAATCACTGAAATTATTTTTTCCTTTTTCATATATTTTTCCTCATAAGATTTTCTTAATCTTCTTTTATATAGATTTGAATTTCATTTCCAGTTTTATATGTGTAGAAATAACCATTGTAATACTCAAGCTGCATAGAACTTGAACCAGAAGCGGCATTTACATTTTTCAAAAGATATTCGTCTCCGCTCTTTGAAAATTTCCACGTTCCGTAATTTCCAGGTGCTGAATCAAATTTTAAAGTTCCAGTACTGGTTGAATATTCGCTGCTTACAAGATATTTTCCGCCGCAGGTAAATATGTAATTTCCGTCAGAATCAACCGTGCAGCATAAACTTGCCATTCCGTTTGAATACTCAATTTCTTCGTCGTTTACAGAACTTTCAACGCCCACAATTCCGCTTCCGCTTGCTGAACTTCCTAAAACAACGCCCGAACCTGCGTAGTAAAGCATTATGATGTCGCCGTCAGAAGGAAGTTCCGAAGCAAGTTTGTAAGTTCCACTTGCAGAAGAACTGTGATTATAATGAACAAAATTTGTTTTTACAGTGTAAACAGAAGAACCGCCTGCGTTGTCGTAAACTGTAAGCTGAAAACTTGAATTGAATCTTGCACTTGTAGTTCCTGTTGTAACTTCCCTGTTTTTATAGCGGATTCTAGATCCATTTGTACTCGCCGTAAATTTTAAGTCTTTTGATTTATACTCGTCGCTAAGTTCGATTGTAACTGTACACGAAGAAGTATCAATTGAGCCGTAAACAATTGGACTTAGCTCCTCAAGGGCAAAATATGTAAGATCTTTTTCTGAACCTGTAGAATTTTCTGTGTCAGTTCCGGCGGTATCTTCAATTTCTGAACTAGAATTTGTTGAAGCCGAACTTATCCATTCGTATTCAGCAAATTTT
Source organism: bacterium (assembly GCA_963601995.1). Classification (GTDB taxonomy): domain Bacteria; phylum Spirochaetota; class Spirochaetia; order Treponematales; family Treponemataceae; genus Treponema_D. The sequence goes on from CAVCIJ010000089.1 coordinate 3,631, forward strand.
GTGTATTTTGAAACAGATCTTTTTCTCTGCATAAGTTTTGCTGAGCCCCAGTTCCAGCCGTTGCCTTCGCCATTTTCAAATCCGATTGAATCAATTACCTTTCCGCCGCTTTCCAAAGTAAAGCCGTCAATTCCGTTTGTTTCAATAATCTGACTGTAATTTATGTCGCTCTGATAAAATGATGAAGATGAATCAGTTTTTGAAGAAAACCAGCTGCATCTCTGCGAATACAAAACAAGACTTGCGCCTGCCGGCAATTTTCCCGAAAGCTGAACCGAAATATCTTTGTTTTCACAGCGGACTCCGTCTTCCCAAACATGTCTTGTTAAACTTACAGAACCCAAATCAATTTGTGAAGAAGATTTGTTTGTAATTTCAAGATACTGATTATTGCTTCCCTTAAAAGGCGCTGCCTGACCTGAATAATATTCAGTAAACAAAAGTGCTCCGTTTGTAACTGCCGAAATTTCTTCTTTTATGTTTACAACGTAAGTTTTTGTAATTCCACTTTGAGAAACCGCAATTTTTAGCGGAGAATATGCAAAGTCAAGGGAATCAATATCTGTTACTACAGTTGACCCCTCATTTGCAAGAACAGTCGCTTTTAAATTAGAACGAGAATCTGAAGAATACAAAGTTTCCGGCAGGTAAACTGTTATTGTGCCTGCAGAAGAATCAATATTTCCATTTATATTTGAAGAAATTATTCCTGAATTTTTTGATGCGTAAAAGCTAAAGGAAGTAATTTCAGCCTCACACGCAGAATCCGAGCAGGAAGCAAAAATTCCTGCAGCAAGCGCAAAAACAGAACAAAAGAAAATAAAATGTGATTTTTTAAAGTTTTTCATTTTTCTTCTCTCCTAGTCAGCGCTAAAAACATCCGGAATACGAATCATATCAGGATCGTGATCCGAAAAATTATAGTGATTGTTTCTGGTAAACATTGAATTTATATGAGGAATAAAGCACACGTTCTTCCATTCTTCTCCCGCACTGCAGGAAAGAGCATTTGCACTTACTGCGTCACAAGCTTTTTGATACAAAGAAGAACTTACAAAAACGTGGTCAATCTGCTGAAGATTTCCTTCAAATGAATAAGAAAAACATTCCTTTGCCGGCATAAACTCTTCTGTAAGACTGTACAAAATCTGAAGTCCGCCCTGCTCTCCTGTTAAAATTTTAGCCGGAGTTGCATAAGCAAAATCGTTCATATCACCGGCAACAACAATTTTTGCATCTGAATCAAATTTGAGGATTGATTCAACGAATGAATTTACAGCCTGCGCCTGTCCGTTACGCTTAACTTCGCTCAAAAGAAGCGGTGGCTGAACACTTCCGTAAAGCGGATAATCACCTCGTTTTGAAGCTAAGTGACACGCAACAACAAAGAAATTTTCGTCAGTTACATTTCCGCTTGAATCCTTGATTTTAAACTCGCCGGCAAGAGGACGTCTGCTATTAGAAAAATAACTTGAATGAACAAAACTTGGACTCTGCGAAAGATGAACTTTTCCGTCACTAGCTAAA
>CAVCIJ010000090.1:0-3469 GCA_963601995.1 bacterium
GTACATAAAATTACTGATGCAATGCAAAATGGAATAAAAATCGCTTTTGCAGAATTTTCAGGTTGTGCGTTTTTTAGTGATTTTTTTAAAACTGACTTTTTTTTTGGTCTGAAATTCAAATAGTCTTCGTTATAAAATTCCATAAAAATATCTTCTTTTTATTAAAATGACTTTTTTGTATCTAAGTGCATTTTTTTTATCATTACTAATTGATTTTTTTAGATGAACTTAATTAAAGCCGGCTGCTCAAATTTCTTAAATACATATCAGCAATAGTGAGAGCCGTCATTGCTTCTACTACGGGAACAATTCTTGGACATAAACAAACATCGTGTCTTCCTTCAATTAGAATTTCACATTCGTTTCCATTTGTGTCCACTGTTTGTTGAACTTGATAAATGCTTGGAACAGGTTTTACTGCCGCCCTAAAAACAATGTCGTTTCCGTTTGAAATTCCGCCTAAAATTCCGCCTGAATTATTTTGTGTAAAATAAAATTCTTTTTTCATCGGATCATTGTTTTCAGCACCCGTTAAATCAGCAGATTCAAAACCGGCTCCAAATTCAATTCCCTTTATTGCACCAATTGAAAGAATTGCTTTTGCGATTTCTGCATCAAGTTTGTCAAAAACCGGCTCGCCGAGTCCTGGCTTTACTCCGCACACAACACATTCCACTATTCCACCGGCAGAATTTCCTTTTTTTGCAAGTTCTGCAATTTTTTCTTCCATTTGAGAAGCTGAGTTCAAATCTGGAGCCCGCATGGAATTTTTTTCAATAAGATTAAAATCAACATTTTTTACACTTATTCCGGCAGCTTTTTTTGTGTACGCAACAACAGAAATTCCTTTCTGCTTAAGAAAAAGTTTTGCGAGTGCTCCGCCGGCAACTCTTGCGCAGGTTTCTCTTCCGCTTGATCTTCCGCCGCCTCTGTAGTCGCGCATTCCATATTTTTCAAAGTAAGTAAAATCTGCGTGACCAGGGCGAAATTTATCTTTTATTCCTGCGTAATCTTTTGAATGCTGATTTGTATTTCTGATGAGCATTGCGATTGGTGTTCCTGTGGACTTTCCTTCAAAAATTCCGCTTAAGATTTCTACGCGGTCTGCTTCAGAACGTGAAGTTACTGCATGTGAAGCACCGCCTGGCTTTCTGCGGTCAAGTTCGCTCTGTATAAAATTTTCATCTATTTCGAGTCCTGTAGGAATTCCGTCTACAATGCAACCAAGCGCATTTCCGTGACTTTCTCCAAAACTTGTAAGTGTGAATAAAGTGCCGAATGTGTTTCCACTCATAATTTCCCCATTAAAAAATTGACTTTGAGTCTAGCAGAAAAATTTATAAAATTCTACAAAACGAAAAATAAAATGCTAGGGTAATTTCCTCTGATGAAGAAATTCGTCTGTTAACAGGCAGCACAGTTTTTAACAAATAAAATTTGCTGGCTAAGAAAAAAATCTTCTGTTAACAAGAGTGCGCGAGTTACTGATGAAATTTCCGCTGATGAAGAAAGTCGTTCGTTAACAAGGAGAACAGTTTTTAGCAAAAAAAATTTGCTGGTTAAGAAAAAAATCTTCTGTATTACACGGCGGTGGCAGTTACGAATAAAATTATTTGTTAAGAAAAAATGAGTCCGTTAACAAGAAATTCAGATGCTTAAGAAAAAAAATCTGTCGGTTAAGAAGCAGTTTTTGATATTACACGCGCGGCGGTTATAAATGAAATTTTTTGTTAACAAGAAAAACGGTTTTCACCAAAAAAATTTAAAACATCAGCACAAGATCCATTTTTACGTCGTTTTTTTCATTCGGAAGATTTTCTAAAAGCTGCCAGTTAAAGCAGATGCCGCAAAGAAAAATTTTTGAAGAAAATTGATTTACAGCTTTTAAAAGCGAAGAAAGATAAATATCATAAAAAGCTTTTCCGTGACCAAGACGATTTTTATTTTTATCAAAGGCAAGTGCAGGAATAATACAGAAAATTTTTTTCTTAAAAATCGAATTTTTATTTTCGAATGAAAATCTCAATTCATCATTTTTTAAAGGTTCTCTGATTCCAAAATTCGATTTTTCAAGTTGTTCTTCATAAGAAAGCGTTTTTTGCAAAAAGTAAAAATCCATCTGCGAAGATTTAGAAAGTGTTTTTGGAAGAGCGATTTTTTTTTGCGAAAAGGAAGAAAATTCTCCAGAAGAAAAAAGAATTTTTTTATTCACAGAATCTGTGCAAACTTCATCACAAGAAGAGGCAAAAGACAAAACTATGTCTGAATCAAGAAATTCCGGAACCTGCAAAAGTTTTTTTTCAAGTTCTGCTGATAATTTTTTTTTCTCATCATGGCTGTGTAAAAGATTTGTTTTTTTTACAAAAGCCCTGCATTCATTTTTATCCAAATTTTTTTTCCTCATCTTCATCTTGTTTTGTAAAGAAGCAAAAATTTTTCTCTCTTCTATCATAGATATACGACGGTAAATCTGCAAAAATCTCTTTCATTATAAAAAAAAAGCTAAAAATTGCAATTTTTGCGGGCAAGTTCTATGTACAATTCAAAAGTTTGGTAAAAATTATTTTTTGATTTCAAAAATTTCTTTTTTTTAAGACGAAATTTAAATATCACATTATAATAAAGCCTATGAAAGATATTTTTTCAAAAGTAAAAATCGACGAAAAAAATCCCAAATGGGAAGCAGCAAACAAACGTGAAAATTCACTTTACATACGTGGAAACGATATACGTTCAGAATTTGAAAGGGACTACACAAGACTTTTGCACTCCTTAGCATACAGGCGACTCAAGCATAAAACTCAGGTTTTTTTTGCGCCACACGATGACCACATCTGCACACGAATGGAACATGTAAATCACGTAGCAAGCGTAAGTACAACAATTTCAAAATATCTCGGACTCAACACAGAACTTACAAACGCAATTGCAATCGGGCATGACATAGGACACGCGCCTTTTGGCCACACCGGAGAAGAAATTTTAAATTCACTTGTCAAAGAGCAAATTCCTGACGCAATAAACGCACCAAAAAAATTCTGGCACGAAAGAAACAGTCTTTTTTTTGCTGATTACATCGAAACCTTAAGCGACCCGGAAGGATTTGAAAAAAATCTTGATCTTACTTATGCTGTGCGCGACGGACTTATCTGTCACTGTGGAGAAATTGATCAGCAGGGACTAAAACCACGCGACGAAGCAATAAATCTTTACGACATAAAACGACCAGGAATTGTTCCGCCGTACACTTGGGAAGCTTGCATTGTAAAAGTCAGCGACAAAATTGCGTTTTTAGGACGCGACTTAGAAGACGCAAGAACATATCACATTCTTGATATGGGTGCATACAGGCAGTTGCGGGAAATTGTTGCAGGCACGCTTGGATTCGGCCCAAACCGTCAGTTTTCCGACCACACAACAAACGGCGTTCACCGCTCAGGACGCGCCGTAAACACAACAGTTTTAATAA